>JBAUOX010000479.1:0-2965 GCA_049579985.1 Isosphaeraceae bacterium
GCGTTGCTGGGTGCGCTGATTGAACTGCTAGTCACGCCAACCCCCCGAAACGCAGGATGAGCCATAATAATATTGTATCACATCGATCTCGCCCCGCATGTCGGGCCGACCCGCACCCCTGCCCCCCTGCCCTATACTGCGGAAGTTGGGCTAGGCGGCCTGACACCGGCGTGATAGGCTGCGGTTCAGGCAGCCCGATACCCAGTGAGGCCCTTCACCTCAAGGCCCATGAAAGCGACAGCCGAAATCCAAGCGATCCCGATCGGCGCCGGTGTCTCGGTGCGGCGCGAGGTCCAGCGCGCGCACGAACTGCTCAAGCAATCCGGTCTGATCATCGAGACCCACGCCTCGGGAACGAACGTCGAAGGCGACCTCTCCCAGATCCTCCAAGTGGTTGAACGCGTCCACGCGGTCCTCCACGCGGAGGGGACCGTTCGGCTCATCACCGTCGTGAAGCTCGAGACGCGTACTGACAAAGTGCCCACCCTCGCCAGCAAGCGCCTCTGACGGCGGGGACTCCACGAGCGCGACTGCACGCGTCAGCTTCTACTCGGGTTCCTCCAAGTCGTTGTCCTTGGGGGCCGCGCTGAGGGCGTGGACCGGGATCGGGGTTCGAGGCTTCCCAAGGCCACGCTCGCGGCATAGAGTAGTCTATCGTCGGGAACGTCTCGCGCGGGATGATCCGAGGGGGGACGGGGGAGGCCCGGAGTCGCATGGCAGAATCATCACACAAGCGGATTGTGATCACGGGGGCGACGCGGGGCCTCGGGCGGGCCCTGGCCGAGGGCTTCGCCCGGCTCGGGCACGCGGTCATCGGCTGCGGTCGGGACGCCGGGGCGATCGAGGTGCTCCGCGCGGCCCTGGGCGCACCGCATGACTTCGAAGCCGTGGACGTCGCGCGCGAGGACCGAGTGAAAGCCTGGGCCGGGCGGTTCCTCGCCGCATCCGGCGCGCCCGACCTGCTGATCAACAACGCAGCCCTGATCAACCGCAACGCGCCGACCTGGGAGGTCCTCGCCGAGGAGTTCGACCGTCTCATCGACGTGAACATCAAGGGGGTCGCCAACGTCCTCCGCCACGTCGTGCCGGCGATGATCGCGCGGGAGTCCGGGGTGATCGTCAACCTCAGCTCGTACTGGGGCCGTTCCGTCTCGCCCGAGGTCGCCCCGTACTGCGCCTCGAAGTGGGCGATCGAGGGCCTGACGCGCGCCCTGGCCCAGGAACTCCCGAAGGGCTTGGCCGCCGTCCCCCTCAACCCGGGCATCATCGACACCGCGATGCTCCGCAGCACCTTCGGTGAGAAGGCCGGCCACTACCTGAGTCCGTCGGAGTGGGCCGAGTCCGCCGTCCCGTTCCTGCTGGGGCTCGGGCGGGAGGACAACGGCAAGCCGCTCACCGTGCCGGGGCAGTGAGTCGACACCTGGCAACGGAATTTCCCGGGTAAGGCGGCGCAGACCGCGAGGGTGAGTGTCGCCCTCGCCACGAAGGCGCGGTCGGGTATGAGAGGGGGCAAGGCGTTGGAAGGGTCGATGTCGGTCGCTCGGTGCGGCTGGATGTAATACGGACTATGGCAAGGATTCCTTCCAAAAATTCACTCATCTCGCCTATCGTCCTGAATAATGATAATTTACGGGTGTCCACTAAGTGGTGGCCAGAAGTGACACCGCAGCCTTGTTAATGGTCCGGCGGCACCTCGACCGCAAGACACCCTGGCGCTGGTCAAGAAGTACTGCCGCGCCGCGGGCATCGACCCCGACCGGCTGGACGGCCGCGGCATCGGCATCCATTCGCTCCGCAAGACGGCGATCAACGACGCCATCAGGAACGGGGCCACGATGCACGAGGTGCGGGAGTTCGCCGGGCACGCCGATATCCGCACCACCGAGGTCTACTTCGTGCGCAAGGAGGAAGACGCCGAGGTGGCGGCGCGGCGCATCCACATTCGCGTCACGCGACGCAAGGGTGAGTGAGCCCGTGGTGAAAGTCGAAGTAAGAGTCCAGACCCCTTGATGCCCCCGCTCCGTTGGAGGGACGCCAGGGCTTCGTGCTAAGATGGATGGCGTGGAAGCCAGACCCGAACGAGACGCATCATGACCATCAAGATCGAACTCAGGCCCGACGAAGAACGGGAGCTTCGAGAATTGGCACGGGCCAGTGGCCGCGACGTGTCCGAATACGTCCACCAGGTCTTAACAGAGCATCTTCGCTCCGGCCGGAGTCCGGAGGCGGCCTCGAAGACGTTCGACGAGATCCTGGCCCCCATCCGCGAGGGGTGGCAGCAGAGCGGGATGACCGAGGATGAAATCACCGCTCTTTTCGAGGAGACCAGGGACGAGGTTCGCCAAGAGCGACGGACGCGGAAGGAGACGCCGTGAGCCAGGGAGGTCTCTCCGGGGTCGTCTTCGACACTATGATCCTCTATCAGGCGACGGCCAATCTCGCCGGCCCCGCGGCCGAGCTCCTCCGCCAGCTCGAGGCCGGGCGGTTTGTCCTCTATGTGAGCGACGAGATCCTCGACGAAGCACGCGATGTCTTGGGCCGACCGAAGCTCAGGGCCAAGAACCCGCGCGTCACCGACGAAACGGTCCGGGAGACCTTTGACCTTCTGGATCGGCTGGCCCGGACGGTTTCCAACGTGCCGAGCCTTTTCTCGCTGCCCCGAGACCCGGACGATGAGCCCTATCTCAATTTGGCCATCGCCGCGGGCGCCGATTATCTGGTGACCTGGGACAAGGACCTGCTTGACCTCATGCAGGATGCGAGTTTCCGTGCCCAATATCCGCGGCTGACCATCTTGAATCCCGTGGCCTTGCTCCAAATCTTGACGCCACCACCCCAGCAGCAGCCGTGAGGGTAATCCGGTGTCGGTTCATCTTTTCGGGCAAGAATGATGAACTGACACCGGATTTCAACTGACACCGGATTTCAACTGCCGAGTAGGGAAGGGGCGCCCGGCGGGCTCGAT
>JBAUOX010000480.1:0-9902 GCA_049579985.1 Isosphaeraceae bacterium
AGCTGGTTCAGTGCTCATTTCAATCGGCCTCGGGATTTCGATTGGTCTTCCATGCGATCCTCTTCCGGAACAAGAACGCATCAGGCCGGCGCGCGATGACAAGAAACAAGAACAGATGGGCCGTTACAGCGAACGGCACCAAGACTTGAATGCGCAAGAAACCCGATGCGTGGGCGACCATGGCAAGTCGTTGCCTGCGCCTGGTACGAGGGAGCCCACCAGAGGCCACGCCCGAGATGCTCGAGGGACCCAGGCCTCACGATCGCGTCCGCACATCCAGACTTGTGGACCATTGTAGCCCATGGAACCGACACACGAAACGGCCTGCTCCCTTGGCGGAAACCAGAATCTCGAGGACCTGGCGTGTGGCTCAATCCTGACATCCGAGTTGATGAGTCCACACGGTCGCGATTTCGGGATCACTCTGTTCGTTCTCGAATGTCGCCATTCGTTGGAAAACGTGGGAGTGCGGCTTGCGATGACACGCAAAGCCGAATGCAGAGGCTTCCTGACACGTTCAACACAGCGGGATGCGGCTGCTTGACGCTTCCGTCATCCCCACTTTACGCTTGCGCTAATGCCATCCCAGTGACGTCCCGTTTTCCCTCTTTACCCTGGTGTGGTCACCATCCGCGGCAAGCATCCTTACGAAGGCGGCCGGATGACCAACCTTTGCACCTCCGGCACCCAGCGCAACATCGAGAATCTTTACAACGCCATCACCAGCGGCAAGTACGACAACCCGAGCGTCGTGCCGTCGGTGCGCTCGAACCTGACCTCCATTCTCGGCCGCACCGCCGCCTATCGAGGCCGCGAGGTTACCTGGAGCGACATGATCACCGAGTGCGCGACGCTCGAGCCGGATCTGACGGGGTTGAAGAGTTAGAGTTGGACCAGCGCGGGTTGGCGCTCCTCAAATTCCATCCGCCGGGCGGACCATCAGGGTCTGCTCTTTACCGTCTCGAAGGATGACCACGCGGATTTCCCGGCCGGGCTCGACAGCCGCGGCAGCCGCGTAGGCGTCGGCCACCGAGGTGGTCCAGCGGTTGTCGAGCGTGGTGAGCACATCGCCAGGTTTCAGGGTGGCCAGCGCGGCCGGAGAGCCAGGAAGAACGTCAATGATCGGCACGCCAGCCGAGTTGATATTGCCGGTCGTCTTGGCCAACCGGAGGCCCCAGAAGCCCCCGGGAGCCAGCACGCGGCGGCGAATCGTCTTGGGGCCGGCAAGGCGATCGGGAAGCTCCCGAAGCAAGTCGCGAATTGGAAAATCAATTGGCTCGAACGTCATCTGGTTGGCCTGGTAATCGATTGTCGTGCGGTAGCGGGCAAAGAATGTGAACCCGATGATCCCATCGACTGGACGGCCGAGCGCTTCGCCCAGGACCTTGAGGGCGGGATGGTCGAAGACGATCACCGGCAGCTTCGTGGTCGTCAGGTCGCCGACCTGAAGCTTGGCGACCTCGGCTTCGCCCCGCATCGAGAAGAGGAACGACCGGGGCGCGTCGGCCTTGACAACCCCCGAGGCTTCGCTCACCTGGTTGCTCAACAGCGTGATCGGCGCTCCGAGGTCGAAGATCAAGCGGTAGGGACCCTTGCCGTTGATGGTAGCCTGAACGACCATGTGGTTCGAGGGAAGCATCGAGAACGGCACCACAGCCTTTACAGTCGTCTTGGCCGGCGTCGAAGTCTTTGCAGGTGCTTGCGGACGAAAGCCTGCCCGGGCCAGGCCCAACCACACACCAAGCAGGGCCGCGGAAGTCAGGAAGAGAGCGAGTCCAAAGACGAGGACAATTCGCCAGGCATCACGCTTGTTCATCACCTAAAGTCCCTCCCCGGCGGTAATTGTCACGGTCAGCTCGCGCGCCTTGTCCTGCTCGTCGCCGCGCCCGAGAGTCAACTCGACGGGGTTGCCGGCCTGGATGGCGGACAGGGCGGCACGGGCAGATTTGAGGGTGGTTACGGACTGGCCGCAGGCGCGGATCAGGCGATCGCCGGCCTGGATATCAGCCTGCGCTGCCGGTGAACCTGCCACGACCCGGCTGATCCGCACGGTTGACTGACCCGAGAGCGCATCCCTCGTCTCGGCCCACTCCAGGCCCAGGAAGCCGCGGGGATAACGCTCTTCCTCGGGTTGCTTGCCCATGAGGAATGCCAGACCCTTGGCGAGCGGCCCCAGTGCGTTCATTACCTGGAGTTCCGGCGGGGGCCGATCGCCGTCCCCCGCTCCATGGCGAGGGACCGGAGGATCGGGTGGGGCGTGATTCAGCCGGGTCCAGGTCATCGAGTCGCGGGTGGGGTCGATCTCGAGCCGGAACCGGGCGAGGATGGTGAACCCGAGGATACCGTCAATCGACGCGCCGGCAAGTCCCAGGGCGTTCATGCCCACAAGTTGAAATGGGTCTTCAACCCGCGCCTTGATGCCGGGTAAGCGGGCTCCTCCCTCAAGATCGAGCCGATCGATGACCGTCCAGAACTCGCCCTTGACCGGTTTCAGGCCGGCCTTTGCCGCTGTCTCGGTGGCAACATAAAGCGCCGGGGCTCCGGAATCGACCAGGAAGTTGAACGGCCCCTTGCCGTTGATTCGAACCCGGACGAGAAAATGGTTGGTATCCGTCAGCCGGTATGGCACCTGAAAAGACTGGCCGATCTGGGGGTCGTGGTCCGCATGGCCAGGCCCTGGCTTCTGGCCGGCATGAATTGCCACCAGCGCGATCATGACCGTCAGAACGAGGCCGGCAAGGATCGACGAGAGCTTCATCATGGAGCAGTCTGCCTGTCAAGATTCATGCAAAGTTCACCTCGCTTACAGCTTAGGCTCAACCGCACGTTTCGGGAACGGCTCTTCGCGGGAAAAACCCCGGCGGCGGCGCGGCACAGACAGTGGCTGGTGGCATCCTGACCGCCCGGGTACTACCATCGGAGAACGTGGGCCTGAGCCGGATTGAGACCGTGGTGCCGTAGGCGATCCTGGTAGCTCTACGCTTTCCAGAACCAGGCATATCTCTTTTCCGGTCCTCTTTCGCAGACCCGCGAGGCGAGCTCCGATCATGTCCTTGCCGGATTCTTCCAGCGCACTTGACCGGGCTCGCTCCAAGGCCTTTTTCCACCTCTTGCCCCTGCTGTTTTTCTGTTACGTGATCGCCTACGTGGACCGCGTAAACGTCAGCTTTGCCAAGCTGAACATGCAGGAGGACCTGGCGCACCTCGGTTTTTCCGAGAGCGCCTTCGGCTTCGGCATGGGAATCTTCTTCATCGGCTACCTGCTCTTGGAGATTCCCGGCACGCTTCTGGTCGAGAAATGGAGCGCGCGGAAGTGGATCAGCCGGATCATGATCTCATGGGGGATCATTGCGGCGATGACCGCGTTTGTGCACTACCGGGTACCCGGGGCAAGTGCGGTGGCCGAGTGGCTTGTCCGGGCCGCGGCCGCCATGCTTGAACCGCCGGCACGGGCAGACCTCGGGTGGTTGAGCAGGCAGGCGCAGGGGCTGGTCAGCGAGCTCCGTGGTCCGGGTGCCGTCTATGTGTTCCAGTTCTGGGGGGCGCGGTTCCTGCTGGGTCTGGCCGAGGCCGGGTTCTACCCTGGAGTGATTGTCTACCTGACCCATTGGTTTGCCCGTCGCGATCGTTCCCGGGCGCTGGCCTGGTTCTTCATCGGAACGCCGATCGCGCAGATCATCGGCCCACCGATCTGCGGGGCAATCATGGCCATTGGCGTGGGCGACAATCTTCCGCTATTGGGTCTGGTCGGCTGGCAGTGGGTCTACATCTTCTGGGGCATCCCGGCCGTGATTCTGGGCTTCGTCGTGCTGGCCAGGCTGCCCGACTGGCCCCACCAGGCTCGCTGGCTTTCTGACGACGAACGCGCTGCGCTCGAAAACGAGCTGCTCCGCGAGAAACATGAGCATCAATCTCAGGCCGGCCACATGTCAGTTGGTCCGGCTTTGGCTCACCCCAAGGTCCTGGCGCTCGCGGCGGCTTACTTCTTCGTGATCACCGGTAACTACGGCGTCGAAATGTATATGGCTTCAATCCTCAAGGATTGGTACCACCTCGAGGTTCAGAAGCTCTCTTGGTTGATCGTCATCCCGGCGATTGGCTCACTCCTGGGCCAGATTTTCGTCGGCTGGAACTCCGACCGTACGCACGAGCGCCGATGGCACGCTGCGCTGCCGATCATCTTCGGGGCAACCGCGCTGGTGTTGACACCCGTGAGCCAGGGCGACCGCTGGCTGACAATCGTCTTGTTCACCCTGGCCATGACTGGGTTGAAAGCCTATCTACCGGCCTTCTGGACCCTGCCCAGCGAGCTCATGTCGGCGGCGGCAGCGGCAGCCAGTATCGGTCTGATCAACTCTTTCGGCAACCTCGGCGGAGCGGTCGGTCCAACCGTTGTCGGTATCGTTCGTGATTCCACGGGCTCTTACAGTGCCGGGCTCCGGTTGCTTGCCGTGTCGATGGTCATTTCGGCCGCGATCATCATCACCTTGGGCATCGGCGGAAAGGTCAGGGCTAGACCAGGGCCAGCAAGCAGACGGTGAGCGGTGCGTCATCGCAAGCTCGACGCACCCTACCGGTTAGCAAGTAGGGTGCGTCGCAAAGACGCACCGAGACGCTGAGCGGTGCGTCATCGCAAGCTCGACGCACCCTACCGGTTAGCCTCTCACAGAGTATCTCACCGTCGGAAGGGGGAGACAAGTGATGATTGCATGGCCGCGCCGGTCGCAGTCTCCGCGCCGGGCTGGACTCTGGCAAGCAGGTAGGTCCGATCCCAGCGGACTGCGGAACTTCGGGACAGAACCTCGACCTGGCCGAGCTCCCCGAGTACTGGCAAATCGCGATCGCGGCCGATGATCATCATCGATGCCGAAGGGTCATGCAGGTTGCGCAGGGGACACTTCTCCATCCCATGATCGGCCAGCGCCCGCGCATCGAAATGCCAGCAGGCAGGCCGGTTCAGATAGTAGAGGCGGACCGCCAGGTCGTGGGGAATGGGTCCGAAGGGAGTGGGATACGCGTCGCGGTCCCAGTCGTCATAAAGCAAGATGAGCGACGCCGTGGGCGGCAACGTGCGGCCCGTGGCCTCGTAGAAGGCCCACTCGGCGCCCCGCCGGTCGAACCACCGTCCAGCGAGCCAGAAGCTCAGCCCATAGGCCGTCGCCAGGCTGGCGAACATACCCCAGGTCAGGCGCCTGAGCCGCGCTGGCGACCAACCCCGTGTGAGCTGCCAGGAGCCCAGCCGCGCTAGACCAAGTGCCGCCCAGATGGACCAAGGCACCAAAGCGTAGATCGCGTAATGTGCATTCCGGGCACTGGCCAGCGAGACCAGGACCAGCGGTGCTAGCGTCCAGGAGCAGAGCAGCCGATCGCCAACAACCTGATTGCTCCCTAACTCGTCAAATGCCCGGCTATTGGATCTCGGACGGTAACCGCGCAACGCCCGGGCTAACGACCGCCAGGCCCCGACCACGGCGAGGGGCGTCCAGGGAAGAGCTTCAGCCAGGATATTGAGCCCGTACTCGCGCCACGACTCACCGGCGAACGCCCCATGCCCAGCTCGACCGCCGACTCGCCCGGCGATGTGCATCGCCCAGAGACCAACGACCTTGAAACCGTGCTTGGCAATCATCGCCATCGGCCATGCCACTGTCAGCACCGTGACCATGATCCAACCGGCCGGAAATAATAGCCGGCCTCGTGTTGCCCGGTCACGGTCCCAGAGTAACACCAGCGCGACGACGGACAGGACCAAGGCTGCACCAAATCCTGTCCCCTTGACCAGTGCGGTCGCACCCAGCAGCCCAAAGAATGCCCAGCGCCAGGATTGCCAGCGATCCGGCCCGGCCCGCGTCCTGGAGTCTTCACGACCAGGAACCACAGGTACTCTTAGCCGATCGAACGCCACCAGCGTCCAGACGAGCAGGCATGCGAGTAAGATATCGGCTTCAGCGAGCCGCCCGCGGAGCACGGTCCACGCCGTCGTCGCCTGAATGGCCCCAGAAAGGATGCCGATCGCAGACCCGTAGTGGCGAGTAGCCAGCAGACCGACCCCCAGGACCAAGATCACAGCCGCGACTGCGGAGGGAAGCCGAGCCACTGACGGGCTAATCGTGCCCGTGCACCACCCCAAGCCGGCTACCAGCCAGAACGGCAGCGGGGGTTTCTCCAACCATGGCAAGCCCCCAATTGTCGGGTGCCACCAGTGACCTGAGCTCAGAATCTCCCGTGCGCCTTGGGCCACGAAGGCCTCATGGTAGGTCAGCCGCGTGGAAGAGCCCAGGCCCAAACCGAAAGCCAAGCCGGACAATGCCACCAAACATGACAAATACCGCCAGCTTAGTTTGACCTCCGGCAGCGGTTGCACAGCGGTTCTCCCAACTCCACCACCAGCGAAATCACGCGAATTTCCATCCTACCGGCGGTGCAGCGAGGGCCAACGGCGCAACCTCATGCCGCGCGTCGGGGATCATCTGGGAAACGGAGCTAAGCGCCAAGAGCAGAGCACCGTAGACTCGCATCAAACCGACGTATCGAATCGTGTTACCAAATTCCGCCGTCAACGCATTAGCCCGGCGCACATCATAATATAGTCCGCAACATCGTTCTCGTTGGAAATGATATACCCCCGAGGATCTCGCTAAACGTAAAGAGATCGTTATTTCGTCTCAACTCCGCAGGTTGCGGAAGCCGAATCATTGACATTGCCTACCCGCAGGGCGGAATTTGCGTCGCCGGGTGAGCTGGTCTTGGTCCTTTTCCGCGTTCCGCTGGCACTTCACCCTCGCCGGATCTCTAGAAGCTTTCCAGCCTTCGGGCCATCAGCCGGTGAGGGATTCGGCTGGAGAGCGGCTGTACGAGATACCCTGTTCGAGCCTCCGGTCTGTCAACGGCTGATCGGGGAAAACGCGTTGAGAACCTGTCGAGCCATGGTGTCTGAAAGGAGCGGCGTCTCCAGTGGGCAAGCACCTTGGTAGGTCCGGTCCCGTGATCTAGCCGGCCATGCCGGAGTCATGCACAGAGTTGTCGACAAGTTTTGCCCTGGCTAGCAAGGGTAGTTGTACTTGGTTAAGTTCTTTGGTATCATTAGCTTGTTCTAGCGGCCCCGTGGTTATCCACGGCGCCATTCCCATTCTACGGTTGATACGGCGGTCAAGTTACCTTATCGTGAATCAAGAGATCCGGGATCGTCCCAGCCAGAAGACATCTCGGTACCCGGTTCACCCCGCCGCCTCGAAGGAAAACAACCAAGCCGATAAACTCTTCCCGCACCGTACCCCGACATCCCCAGCGAGCAAACCGGGGTTTTTGGGGTTGGCTGGTGCCCCACAGGGATCGGCACAGGCGGAGAAAGCGTAAGCCTTCCAGGCTCAGGGTGATTCATACAGCAGCACAAGAGCACAGCCAGCCGAGCTGCGAGTTTGCCCCTCTGGGGGCCTCAGCGCTTGACCGGAGCAAGACCAAGAGCTCGACGTGGTTGCGGGCGCGAGGGTTGGGAAGAGGGTCGAATTTCAAGGCCCTTGATCGTGTGCTCGGCCAGGGCTCTGGCGATCAGAGCAAGGCCGGACGAGATAAGCGCAGAGGGTTAAGACGTTCCGTCCATTTGAGGAAAGCGCATGAGGGCTTTTTGCAACCGCGATGGATTGCTAAGCGCATTTGCGATGGTCAGCGGTGTCGTTCCGGCACGGAGTCCCAAGCCGATCCTCCAGAACGTCAAGCTAATCGTCGATGAAGAAGACGGTTCGGTGCTGATGGGCACCGATCTTGAAGTGGGGATTCGCCATCGAGTTTTGGGCGTCCGCATCGAGCAGCCCGGCGCCGTGATCCTACCGACCGTGCACATTGGATCAATCCTGCGGACCAGCGGCGACCAAGAGCTGGAAATCATCACCGATGACGATCACCTGATCGTGCGGGGCCAGCATGCCGAGTTTACGCTCCCGATCGAGGATGCCAGCTTGTTTCCCGAGGTTCCCGATTTCGCCGCAACCAGCTATCATGTCATACCAGCGGGCAACCTGAAGAAGCTGATCCGGCGGACCATCTTCGCCACGGATTTGGAGAGCGCCCGCTACGCGCTGGGAGGCGTGCTCATCGAGCTGACGGCCGAGTCAATCGCCATGGTGGGCACTGACGGACGCCGGCTGGCCCGAATGGTTGCGACGGCCGCGGTGGAGAACGATCCCCCAGCCCCCACCGGCACGCCGGTCATCCCGGTCAAGGCGCTCAAGCTGATCGAACGTAACTTGGTTGACGACGAAGTCCTTGTTCACCTGGCTATCCAGTCGGGAACCGCCGTTTTGGTCCGGACCGAAAGCGCCGTGATTTATAGCCGGTTAGTTGAGGGTCGCTTCCCACGGTATCAAGATGTGTTTCCGGCCAATATCGAGGTCAAGATCCCGCTCGAAGCCGGCCGGCTGCGGCTGGCCGTCGAGCAAGCTTCAATTGTCACCAGTGACGAAAGTCGCGGCGTCGATTTCCAGTTCAGCTCAGGGGTGCTCAAGCTCTCCAGCCAAGCGGCCGACGTTGGAAGCTCGCACGTTGATCTGCCGATCGCCTACGAGGGAAAGCCGGTCGAGATCACATTCGATCCTCGCTATTTGGTCGATGCGCTCAAGACCCTGGACGACGCAACCCCCGTCACCGCCGAGCTGATCGATTCCAAGAACGCCGCCGTCTTCAAGACCACCGATCACTACACGTATGTGGTCATGCCGTTGACCCGCGAACGTTGACCCGCGGAAAGGACTCGAGAGCCACAGCAAACCATGGTGAGGCCAGGGGGTCAAGGGGCCGGTTTTGCTCCGGCGCGGCCTTGAATCCCAGGAACCACCCCACGGCAGCGGTTACCACCAAGACGAATCGAATCTGGATGAGGAGAAAGGCACGCGGATTGCTCTTGTCAATAGAATCCTAACACGGCTGTCCGGGTAACTCGTTGTGAGGCAGGTCTCCCTTCGGCCCTTGCCACGCGGCCGGCCATGTTATGCCGGTGAGCAAGACGCTTCGAGGGAAGTTGAAGCGAAGCGGAGAAGACGGGAAACGCACACCTGACCGCTTCCAGAAGTCATGTTCGCCCCTTTTTTTGGGTGGGAACGGAATGAACCAGCATGGCGAACCCTAACCGTAGGGGCCCGCGAGCACTGTCCGAGATTCTGGGTGAGCTTTTCACCGTCCGAGGGTACGGACGACTACGGGCTTTGAGCGAGCTGGAGGAAGTTTGGAACACCGCGGTGGGAGAGCCACATTGCCATCAGACCCGGGTCGGCGAGGTGCGGCGTGGGGTCTTGAACGTGACGGTGGCTCATCCTACGCTCCTGGAAGAGCTTGCAGCGTTTCGCAAACCGGAGCTGTTGCGGGCTCTACGTACGAGCGCTTCTGGGACGCCAATCCACGATATTCGATTTCGGGTTGGCCCGATCGAGGATCCGGAACCTACGAAGGCCGAGTCCTTACCTCCACCGAGTTCGGCGATTTTGCCGCCCGGGCGATCCAAGTTGAGTCCTGGAGCGGCCGGCAAACGGCGACGCTCGCGTGGTCGAAGCGATGACCGCGACCGGACCGCGGAAGAAGACTGAATCTCCGGGGCGGAAGTGAACGACGACGCGCGCCCGAACATGATTCAATATGGCATGACAGAACAGAGCACGCTCCGGCAATCCCAAAGGGAAGCTGTGCTGGTAGTAACCGGCTCTACCCCCTTGGCATTCGTCGGATGCTGGATCCGGCCCCTGGCGAGTGGGCCGGGAGCGAACGCCGCGCCCCCAGCTCGTCTGATCGCAACCAGGGTCGGCGAAAAGGGAAAAGGTGAGGCGGCGGAAGTGAAACGAGCGAACAGGACCGAGGTGAATGCGCAATGGATCTGAGCAAGAGCGACAGCGCAGTGATCGAGACTCCCGAGGCCC
>JBAUOX010000481.1:0-2245 GCA_049579985.1 Isosphaeraceae bacterium
CGTCGAGGAGAAGATCCTCGAACTCCAGCAGAAGAAGCGCGATCTGGCTGACGCCATCCTCAACGCCGACAACCGCGTCATTTCTACCCTCACCCGCGAGGACCTCGAGTTCCTGCTGTCATGACGATAGGCGGCCCTGGCATGCTGCAAAGTTGGTCTTGACCGCCCTCTGATCCCGACTGCTTTCGTTGCGAATTTGTTTCGTTCGGCGACCTACCCGAACCAGATACCGGCAGAGATTGTTCGTTGAGCACGACCTCGGTGAATCGTCGGGGTCCGCCGTCGATGCCGCGCGTCGAGCTGGGTATCCATGGCCTGAAAAGCTTGGGCCGCGACTGGTAGAGATTAGTAGAGAAAACGGGAGTTCCGGCAGCCGGCAATGCCCGCAAAACACTTGGTGCAGTTGAGCTTACAACGAAAACCGAGCCTAATGTCGAGGACTGTTCGATCGGATGGGACGGATAAGGGTGGGCATCGCGCTGCAAGAAGCGCTGACCAACGCTCTTTTTCATGGCAACCTTGAGGTCAGCTCCAGCCTTCGGCAAGAGGACGAACGGCTCTTTTTCGATGAGGCCGAAGCTCGACGCCGGCAAGAGCCCTACACGTCACGGCGGATCCGCGTCATCGTCCATGTTGATCACCTTGCCGCTACGTTCATTATCGGCGACGAGGGCCCCGGCTTCGATACCTCTCGGTTCGACCAGCCGATAGACCACGAAGACCTGGTCGGGATCGGCGGCCGGGGCCTGCTCTTGATCCGCACGTTCATGGACGAGGTGGTCTTCAACGCTGCCGGTAATTCGATCACCATGGTCAAGCGGTTCCAGACTCCATTGAGACCGGTACCGGGCTGTTGCGCAGGGGGGCATTCCTAGACGGCGACGACCGTGATCAACCCGCGGAAGCCCTTTCTTGATGACTTCTCGGTCACTTACCTTCGTGAACGCTCTGCCACGACTGACGTCGTGCAGCTTCTGGGCGCCAGGCACCAGCACCAACGGCGGCATGCTCGCCCACCTGGACGCCGGCCTCAACGGCCAAGCCGGCTCCGGCTTCCGTTTCCATCTCAACCGGCTCGTCGATCGCCTCGGCCAGCTTCTGTTGGGTGGGATCGCCCATCGCCTCGGGCCAAATGTGGAATCCCCCTTTCCAGCTCGGGGGAATTTCCCAGAGACCCCAGATGCCTTTCCCCTCATTGTAGCCGCGATAAGACACGTCGTGCTTGCCAATATACCGTTTGGTCCACCAGCATTGTCCGTCCTCGACCTGGTATCGACCTCGGATCAGGAACGACCCGATCCGGTCGCGACCTTCGCCGGTCATCACCCCCTGGCGAAAGGTCAGATGCAGCTCCATCTGGTGTCGGCCAGGGAGGTGGGACATCAGAAAGAATCCGCACCAAGGCCCGGAGGGAAACCGGCTATCGGTCTCGATTTGCGACTCCGGATGAGGGGGAGTCGGAGAGTGGAATTTCGTCATCATCACCGGCCCCGTCGGTTCCTCGATCGTCTAGGTAGGAGTGAGGGTTGAGCTAGAGCGCGTGTCCCGTCGCCTCAGATCCGCTCGTTTTTGTCCCGGACTGTCCAGCGGCCGAAATCCGATGATGTTCCATCCATGCGGCCGATCACCTCCGGCAACCCCTACTCAATTATACGCAAGAAAGTTTCCGGAAGGGGGCTCATTTCGATCTTCGTACCGGGGCATGGAGGCGCAGGGGGACATTGAGGGCGACGATTGGTCTGCGATGGTACACTGGAAGTGGCGTTCGAGGTCCTCGGGCCGCTTCGATGGCTTAGAGAATTGCTTGATCGTTTGATGAATGACATCGCAATCCATGAGGAGGGCCGCCATGTCGCATTCGCTGACGATCGATGTCCCCGAAGACGTGTTCTCGTACCTGAACAAGCTCGCCCTCCAGCAGGGTAAGACTCCCGAAACCCTCGCCCAGGAGCTGGTATCGACTGCCGTTCAGGAATTGGAAGAAGATCCCTTACTGCGATGGGCAGGCGCCATCGATTCCGAGATTTCTGATGTTGCTGAGCGCCACGACTACTACATCGGTCAGGCCCTCTATCGAGAGCTTCGCGGGAATCCTGATGAGTGATCTCTTTGTTGACACGTCAGGATGGGCAGCCTGGCTCAATCGCAGAGAGTTGCATCACGGCCTGGCTGTGTCGATCATTGTCCAAGCCAGGCGAGTTCCTTTTCGGCTGGCGACGACTAGCCTGCTATTACCCTGGCACCG
>JBAUOX010000482.1:0-1524 GCA_049579985.1 Isosphaeraceae bacterium
CTCCCCCAGTCGGGTACGGTTGTCATGGAGTTTCCGGAGCTTCCCTACCGCGAAGTCTACATCAAGCCCTACCGGTTCTTCTATCGCGTTCGTGAAGACAAGTTATGGATCGTCGCTCTCTGGCACGGTGCTCAGGTACTCGACGAACCGGAGAGCCCATAGGGCCCGAGCCGTGGCCTCGCGGGGCAAGCGGTAGGCTTCGTCCCGCCGTACCGTCCCGGAGCATGGCCGAGGCGCTGGCTCGGACGGATCCAAGGAGTCGCTGCTAATCCTCTACGCGATTTGGCAGAGATTGGCAATCAGCCCGTAGATGGTACGAGATACGAGACGGGATCCCCGCTGGTCGTTGGGTGGCAGGGGCAGAGGGCCCAGGGGGACTGCGCCGGGCTGCCTCAATCCACATTCCGAGATTGGCTCAAGAGGGCTCGGCTGCCACGACGATCACTCGCGACTGCTCGGGCAGCCTCACTCGCGGGTCGAGCAGGCGCACCACCCCGTTCTCCACCACGCCAACGACGGCCACGGGATGGCGATGGCGAAGATGCGCCTCCAAGGGGCGCGGCGGCTCCCCCGGAAGGACGTCCGGGAGGGGCAGGTGCGGCTCGGAGGCGAGCTGCTCGTCCAAGGCCTTGCGGCGCTCGCTCCTCAGGTCGGGCTGGGGGATCGGCATGGGGGTAGACTCTCGGTCAGTAGGCGGTGATAACGAAGATTGGCGACTGCTCGACCTCTCCGAACACGTCCAGCACCTGCTCGTCGTCCCGGTCATACCGCCGGATCACCCAGATCCGTCGGCCGGATGGCACCTCGGCAAGAATCCGGAAGGAGCCGTCGCGACGCTCGTCGAGCTGGTAGACGCGGTCAAAGGCGGCCTCGACCTCCTCGGCGAAGAGGCCGTGGGCGGCAATCTTTTGCAGGTTCCACTCGATCCACTTGAACCGCCTCATCGACTCAATATACCGTGCGGCCATCGGGCCCGCCAGTCGCGTAGCACCGATCATTCGGCGGTCGCCGGACGCTTGCGATGGCTCGGGAAATGGTGCGTCTGCGTTGACGGGGATACGCTCACGCAGACGGGCATCGGCAATCCGTACACCCAGGTCTGGAAACGGGCGAAGTAGAAATGGCAAGCGCGGGTATGATCCACGAAGAGAAGAGCAAATGCTCATCCTGCTGACTGTTCAAGTTGCCGGTCGGATACGGGACGGCAAAGCCCGGCCAGGTGACGGGCGACCCGGGCGGCGCCGTCGGTCGGGAAGGGAGGTGTGAGAGGGCCAAGACGGAAGGCTCGATCCAGGGCTCGGTCCAACCGCAATTCTCGGAAGTCGCGAGCGGAAACCGGGATGCCTCCGCTCCACGACCGGAGCGATCGATCGAGCGCCCGGAATTCCGAGAAACCCCGGCGCGGCGGGTAGATGATCGGCGTGTTACCGGCCATCGCCTCGCAGACGGTCCCGTAACCGGCCTTGGCTACCAGGGCGTCGGTCGAGGCGATCAGGTCGCTGCCGTGCCATTCGGAAGGGCTCA
>JBAUOX010000483.1:0-1794 GCA_049579985.1 Isosphaeraceae bacterium
CGAAGCAGGCACCAGAGCTTGAGCGCGCGGAACCGGCGGCCCAGCGGAATGCCCCAGTCCCGCAGGTTCTTGACCCGCCCGTCCGCCGCCGACTGCAGGTAGCTCGGGTTGGTGGACATCACGCGAACCAGGTGCTCCGGGTCACGGACGTAATAGACCGAGCAGTCGAACGCCGCCCCGAGCCATTTGTGGGCGTTGAGCACCAGTGAGTCGGCACCCTCGACGCCCTCCCACATCCAGCGGCACTCGGGAAGGATCATGGCCGAGCCCGCCATGGCGGCATCAACATGGAGCCAGAGCCCGTGCGACCGGGCCACCCGGGCGATGGCCTGCACAGGATCGATCGCGGTGGTCGTCGTGGTCCCCGTGGTTGCAACGATGGCACACGGCTGCTTGCCGTCGGCCTTGTCCTTGTCGATGGCGGCGTCGAGGTGCTCCGGCAGCATGGCATACGCGTCGTCGTGAGCGACCATACGCACGTTGTCCCGCCCGAACCCCGCGAGCAGCGCAGCCTTACCGACGGAGCTATGCGATTGGTCCGACGCGTAGACGATCAGGGGCCGTTTCGCTGCCGGCAAACCCCCCCGGCTCATTGCAAAACCCGTCGTCCGCTCCCGCGCGCAAAGGAGGGCGACCAGGGTGCTGGTGGAGGCCGTGTCCTGGATCACGCCACTCCAGGTGCTGGAAAGGCCCACCATCTGGCGAACCCAATCGGTGACCACTTCCTCCAGCTCGGTGAGGGCCGGACTCGATTGCCACGAAAGCCCCAGTACGCCCAGGCCGGTGCTGAGATAATCGCCCAGCACGCTGGCGAGCGACGAATTGGCCGGGAAGTAGCCAAAAAAGCTGGGGTGCTGCCAGTGGGAAAGGCCGGGAAGAACGATCTTCTCGAGGTCGCGGAACACTTCCTCGAAATCCTCGGGCGTTGCCGGCGGCGAAGCGGGGAACCGAGCTTTGACCGCGCCCGGCGCGGTGCGCGCCATCACGGGCCGGTTCGCAACCGTGGCCCGATAATCCGCAATCCAATCGATCAACCGATGACCGACAACGCGAAATTCGTCTGGCGTCATGATGCCCTCGGAAACCTGCCGGCCGGGATCAATGGTTCGTTCTTGCCCCCACCAGCATAACCAGCCTGCGCAGAAAGGTGGCCGGCAGGGCGACCCTCGGGTGCGGTGACGCTCCGCCACGACTAAAGTCGTGCGGCTTCTTGGGCTAATCCGCCCACTGGCGAGCTTGACGCCCAAAGGCTTCGAGTGGGTGGCGGAGTCAAGTGGGTGGCGGGGTCCCGTTTCCGACTTCGAAAACCGGAAACCGGACCTGACCCCGCGAAGCCTTCTCCTTTGCGTCCAAGGCGAGCAGTTCATCAATCAGCGGCCGGTACACGGAGTTGTCTAGTCGCCGGTCATAGCACCGCCGGTACGTCCCTCGCGCAATGTGCTTCGTTAGCCAGCGGTTTTCTTCGAGGACCACCCACAAGTTGTGTGTCGCGCGGCAGCAAAAGCCATGAAGTT
This sequence comes from Isosphaeraceae bacterium, assembly GCA_049579985.1. Taxonomy (GTDB): domain Bacteria; phylum Planctomycetota; class Planctomycetia; order Isosphaerales; family Isosphaeraceae; genus Aquisphaera. The sequence continues at coordinate 1,515 of JBAUOX010000483.1, forward strand.
TGCTCGCCTGGAGGCCGTCGGCGCGGGAAAGTTCGAGAAGATCAAGGACAATCTCGATCTCGAGCGATGGTTTCGCTTGCCCGAAAGACACGAGAGGCGGGTTCACGGCCGTCGCCACGCGGGGATTCGGACCGTCCAAGACGGGCCGACGTTAGTCCTCGCACTGGACGCACACGTTGCGCATCCCGGGCCATTTACCGCCGACGATCTGCTGCCGTATCGCACAGCCCGAGAACCACCCTGCCAACGTGAGGCGCTGAACCGACGCAAGATTATGAAG
>JBAUOX010000484.1:0-3985 GCA_049579985.1 Isosphaeraceae bacterium
GCCACGGGCATGCGCCCTTTCTTGCCGACCTCGACGGCGTCGAGCGTCGCGACGATCGCGGGGGTCCCACCCTTTTGGAAGGTCTCGACGATCTGAACCACGAGCTTGCGGCCCCGGGCGGTGGGGCTCTGCCGCGTGATCATCTCCAGCCAGGCCGCGCTCGGGTGGCGGCGGCCCCGCGCATCGCTGCCCATGTTGGGGGCGCCGCCGAAGCCGGCAAGCCGCCCCCGGGTGACCGTCGAGGAGTTCCCCTCGGCGTCCATCTGCAGCGTCGAGCCGATGAACAGGTCCGCCGCGTACTGGCCGGCGAGCTGAGCGAGCATGCGGTTCGACCGCAGGCTGCCGTCGTGCCCGGTGAAGAACACATCCGGGCGGGCGCGGGTATAGTCCTCCATCCCGACCTCGCTGCCGAAACAGTAGACGCTCTCGACCCAGCCGCTCTCGATTGCCGGAATCAGGGTGGGGTGCGGGTTGAGCACCCAGTTGCGGCAGATCTTCCCACGCAGCCCGAGCCGTTCACCGTAGGTCGGCAGCAGCAGCTCGACCGCCGCCGTATCGAAGCCGATGCCGTGATTGAGCGTCGTCACGCCGTGGCGTTCGTAGATCCCTCGGATCACCAGCATGCCGAGCAGGATCTGCAGCTCGCTGATCAGCCTCGGGTCGCGCGTGAAGAGGGGCTCGACCTGGTAAGGCCTGTCCGCCGCAACGACGACGTCGACCCAGGAGGCCGGGATATCGACGCGCGGTAGTTCGTCCACAATTGCGTTGACCTGCACGACGACCACGCCGTCGTGGAAGGCCGTCGCCTCGACGATGGTCGGCGTGTCCTCGGTATTCGGGCCGGTGTAGAGGTTGCCCTGGCGGTCGGCCTGCTCGGCGCAGACCAGCGCCACGTCGGGCATCAGGTCGACGAACATCCGTGCATAGAGTTCGACATAGGTGTGGATGGCCCCGATTTCCAGCTTCCCGTCTTCGAGGAGTTGCGCCAGGCGAACGCTCTGCGGACCGGCGAACGAGAGATCGAGCTTGCAAGCGATGCCCCGCTCGAACAGCGTCAGATGTTCCGGCCGGCTGACGCTGCCGATCAAGAGATGCAGGTCATGGAGCTGCGCCGGGTCGGCCTGGACGAGCGCCCGGGAGAGGAAATCCGCCTGCTTCTGGTTGTTACCCTCCAGTGCCACGTTGTCACCCGGCTCGATCAGCGCCTGCAACGCCTCGACGGTCGCTCCGGTCTCCAGGACACGCCCGTTCATCCAGCGCGCGATCCGGGCCAACCGCGCGGCCTTCTTCACCCTGCGCCGCGACCAGCCGTTCGCCTGCCCTTCGGACCGGATGCCAGGACTCACTTGGACGTCTCCAAGAACACGAGGCGTCATCGGTCGGCCTCCATCCTAACTTCTGATTGCGCAGATTTCGAGGCGGATCGCGAGCGTCCCGGCGGGTAAGATTGCCCCCGGCGAATCCGTCGAGCAGTAAACAGTCAATTCCCACGACCGGACTTTCACCGGCAAGTCCAACGGCATTATGGGCTGCAGAAGCGGTTCTGACCCCGCGAAGCCGCCCCAAGGACTTGTCGATCCGCGAATACCTCGATACGGCGAGAGACCCCTCGAGATACGAAGTCCCCGCTATACCCTCCAGCGACTGCATGATAGATACCGACCCCTGACAGTGACCCTCCGTTCTTGATAAACTGAGGGGGTCGCTCGACCCAGCGGGCTCAAACTCCAGCCCTGACCAATGATGAGTCCGAAGTCTTCGATCGCACCGACAGACGAAGGTCACGTTGACATAATCGTGAGCCGGTTACCTTGATCTAGTCAGAAACGGTGCGGGCGACCACTCGGATGCCCGAGTGTGGGCACGGAGTCCACTTGCCTGGCTATCGACCTGGTCAGACTTCGGAGCACCAACATGTCGTTCTCGGCTGGGATGACGGTCCGCTGTCGTGGTCAACGCTGTGTCGTTCTGGACGCTCACCCCGTCGCCGGTGGTGCCCCGCCCGCTTATCGTCTGCGGGTACGGGCGACAGAGGGACCGCTCAGGAACCGAGAGTGGCCGGTTCTCTATCCATTGGAGCGGGTCGAGCCGGACGAACTTCCGCCGCTCTCCTTGGAACAGGTCGGACGCGATGCCCGCTTCCGATTGCTTCATGAAGCCTTCCTTCTGACGCTCGCGCCGCCTCCATCGGCCCTGGTGGCAGCCGGGCGCTCCCGAATCAGGTTCGAGTTGTACCAGCAGGTCCCGGCTCTTCGGATGCTGGCGCTTCCACGGCCCCGAATTCTGAACGCCAGTGATGTCGGTTTGGGCAAGACAATCGAGACCGGGATCGCCTTGCGTGAGTTAATCACTCGTCGCCGTGGTGGCCGTATCTTGATCGTCTGTCCATCAGGAATCGCCGATCAGTGGCGGGACGAGATGGACACCAAGTTCGGTCTCCACTTCAAGGTCTTCGACCGCGAAGGGGTCCATGAAGTCAAGAAGTCGATCGATCTCGGCGCAAATCCCTGGGCGACCGAGCCGCGGATCATCGCTTCGTTCGATTACCTCAAGCGCCGCGAGGGAGCGTTTCGCGAAGTTCAGAACCTCCGCTATAACGTCATCGTTTGCGACGAGGTCCACCATCTCGCGGACAATACCTCGGGCGACGACATCTCCGACCGTCATCGGCTGGCCCAATGGATCGCCCGCGCCAGTGATGCACTTATCCTGCTCTCTGCCACGCCCCACTCCGGTTACGACGAAAGCTTCGCTTCGCTCTTGAACTTGATCGAGCCTACTCTGGTCACCAACTCCAAGGAAATGTCGTTCAAGCAATATGGTCGATACCTCGTCCGCCACTTGAAGCGGCATATCAAGAAACCAGACGGCTCGTCCCTTTTCGTACCGGCCGACCCATCGAAGCCGATCGCCGTGACCCTTACACCGGCGGAAGCCAACGTCCATGCCGCAGTAGCAAAGCAAGCCGCGACACTCGATAAGCAGGCTGAGAAGCTCAAGGCCGAGCGCGACCGGTATGCTTTACGATTGGTGGCAACGATCCTCCGCAAGCGCGCTGCCTCCAGCCTCTCCGCACTCCGCGAGACCGTAGCCAACCGGCTGGAAAACCTGGAGCACGAGGCGGAGGAAGTCGAACTGAGGCGAGACCATCTCCGCTCGCTCCGTAAGGGCGAGACAATCTCCGATGAAGACCTCAAGCAGCTCGAACGCGACGCCCACCGCAGCTATCTCGCCCGCATCCGGTCTGTGGGTAAAGTGCTCCGCGCCATCGAGACGGAGATGGAAGACCTGCTCGATCTCCAGAGCCTTCTCGGGAAGTGCCCGGACGACACCGAGTCGAAAGCCGAGGCCCTTCTGGCCGAGCTTAGAGATATTCACCACGACGAACCCGACGAAAAGGTCATCGTCTTCAGCGAGTATTCTGCCACAGTCTTCTGGTTGGCCAGTTTCCTCGGTCGACACGGCTATGCCGACCGCTTGCTGACTTTCGACGGTAGCCTGTCGGGGCCGGAACGCCAGCAAACTCTGGCCCGCTTCCAGTCTCCAGACACGTTGCTTCTGATCAGTACCGATGCTGCCAGCGAGGGCCTCAACCTTCAGGAGCGATGCCGCCGCGTCATTCATTACGAGTTGCCATTCAACCCGAACCGCATGCTCCAGCGCCAAGGACGCGTCGATCGCTATGGCCAGGAGCGACCCTGCCGATTCGCCTTTCTTTTTGCCAAAGACACCTACGAGGGCGAGGTTCTCTCCCGGTTGTTCACCAAGATCGAGGCTCAAATCACTCGCCTGGGTGCCATAGGGGACGTGCTGGGGGCGTTGCAGACCGACAGGATCGAGCAGCTACTCTCTCGCTCGCCAGACGACCTCAAGGCGGCCATCGCTGCCGCGGAACGAAGCATCGACGAGGAACTCTCACGGGTTGACGATACGCACACGAAAGCCGTCCTTGGTGACGACCCACTGACCTCGGGTGAGGTTGAGC
>JBAUOX010000485.1:0-1934 GCA_049579985.1 Isosphaeraceae bacterium
GTGCGCCGCGCTGTGGTGGGCGCTGCTCATGGCTCTTTGATCGTCGCGATTAGCATCCTGGCTATCGATGCCGGATATCGTTTCGAGGGCGTCGGCGTTCGCCTGGAGCGGTTCGAGTTCGCTTCCGACACACTGACCAGGCCCGTCGCCACGGGTATTCGCAAGCCACCGGCCAGCCAGAACCCGCTCTATCAGATGATCTGGCCGTTCCGTGAGAATCGGTTCCGGGGCACCGTTCTGGCCAAACTACCGGCGCCGCTGCCCGAGCATTACCTGCTCGGCTTCGATGAGCAGAAGGTCGAGGCCGACGGAATACCCAATCGATTGCGTCGGGCCCATAAGGCCCTTCAGGAAGGCGACGTTGAGCTTGCCCGGAAGGAGGCTGGCTCGGCCGATGAAAGCGTCGGCGGGTACCCGGTGTATCTCAACGGTGTGTTGCGGAATTCGGGCTGGTGGTATTACTACATTTGCACGCTCCTTTACAAGGTGCCCGAAGGGACGTGGGTTCTGGTGCTGCTCTCGCTGCTACTGCTGGTGATCCAGCGACGCACGCGCGCGGCCTGGGCCGACGAGATCTGCCTCTGGACCGTTCCGGTGGTGGTCCTCTTCTCCATGAGCTTTCTGACCGACATCAATCTCGGGCTCCGTTATGTCCTGTCGATCGCTCCTTATGTGTTCATCGCCGCGGGGAAAGTGGTTCCCTGGGTGGAGGGCCTCCGCGGGCCGCGGCGCTGGATCGGACGCGTGGTCACGCTTGCGGCGCTGGGTCTGACGATCGCCTCGGCCCTCTGGATTCACCCGCATTACCTCGCCTACTTCAACTGGATTTCGGGGGGGCCGGATCGCGTGCCGGTTCGGCTCATCGACAGCAATCTCGACTGGGGCCAGGACCTGGTCGGCCTGCGCGCGTGGTGCCGCGAGCACGCGCCGGGGCAACCGGTCGGCCTGGCTTACTTCGGTCAGATCAACCCCTCGATACTTGGGCATGCCCAGCCCGCGGATTCATTCGACTGGTTCCTGCCCCCTGTCAAGCCGGGTTCGACCGTGCTCTTGCCAATGAAGCCGGGCTTGCCGCCTCCCCGGCTTGTCGGACCGGCAAGACGCCTGGCTCCCGGCTACTACGCAGTGAGCGCGAGCCTGGTCTACGGCCTTCCCTGGCGGCTCTACGACCCCTCTCCCGACGCGTGGGCGCCGGTCTGGAATGCCGAACGCAATGCCTTCAGCTATTTCCAACAGTTCGAGCCGATCCGCCCGATCGGCCATTCGATCTACGTCTACAAGCTCAGTCGGGAAGACGTCGATCGGGCTGCGCCTCTGCTGGAACCTCGAGGCTGAGTGCGTCCTGCATCGGCTGCCGATCGGGCTTCCTACAGACGTAAACCTGCGCCAGGTCGTCGCTGCTCGCCGGGCCAAAGTCCACGTTGACGTCGAAACCGGCCCTGCGAAGGACCTCCGGAAGATCGGACCCAAGCTCAGTAAACACCGGGTATCCGACGTCCCCTCCGGGATGGCAAATCCGAGGGACGTGGTGGTCGAGAGTGCCATCCGAACGGGTCACGATCCGCGCAAACGTCTGGGCTACACCCGGCAACTGGGGGACGGTGAAGATGTGGCGGCCACCAGGAACCAGGACCCGCGCGATCTCCTCCAAAGCGGTCGCCAGGTCGGGGACGTGCTCGAGTGTCTCCGACGTGAGCACAAGATCGAAGCTGTCATCCGGGTAGGTGAGATCGGTAAGGTCTTCCGACCGGATCCCTTTGACGATCTCGCCCGGCCTGGCGCCAGGGTGGTAGTCCGAGGCTTGGAACCCTGGCAAGCCGGCAAGTTCTTCGTGCAGACCCTCGATCCGATTGATCTCGGCGATCTTGAGGCGGGCGATCTGAGGGGAACGCGTCCACTCGTGGATCGAGCGAACCGGAGCAGGGGGGGGGCCG
>JBAUOX010000486.1:0-9632 GCA_049579985.1 Isosphaeraceae bacterium
CTCTTTTCCTCCTGCGGCAAGCCCTGGAGAATTGATCGGTTTCCCGAGATTCTCGTGGCCGTGCCCGCGGGCTTTTCCGTCGCGATCGACGGTCTTTGATCAAGGCCCTTCCCGCCTGGAGGCCGCCGCGGTCGAGTGAGCCGGTGCGGGGCCAGTTGAAGGGGAGCTGGCCATGGGGCTGGGTTTCGTCTCCGCTTTCGCCGGCTCGAGCTTCTTGATCATCCGCAAGAGCGCGCTGTCGGTGGTGAGGATCAGCCGGGTCTCACCCTTGAGGGCTTCCCTGTAGGCTTCGAGGGTGCGGACGAAGGTGTAGAAGTCACCGGTCTCGCGGATGGCCTTGGCGTACGAGTCGATGATGTCGGCGTCGGCCTTGCCCTTGAGAATGTTGGCCTCCTGCTTGCCTTCGCCCTCGATCTTTTGCACCTCCGCCTGGGTCTTGTTGATGATCTCCTTCTTGCGCTGTTCGCCCTCGCTGGTGGTCTTGGTGGCGATCGCTTCCATCAGCGAGACGGCGCGTTCGAAGGCGGCTTCGCGAACCTGGGGGACGAACTCGATGCGGGACAGGCCGACGTCCACGAGCTCGATGCCGCGGCCCTTGTCCTTGCCGCTCTTGTTGCCGTCCTGGGCCAGGGCGTGCTGGGCTTCCTGCTTGATCTGGTCCATGATCTTGAGCCGGCCCAGGGCGACCGATTCCCTGGCTTCGGGAGGCACGACGAAGTCGGGGATGGCCTGTTCCAGCGCCTTGGCCGGGACATTCTGCCCCGTGGTCGCGGCGGCCGCCGAGGCGGCCGCGGCGATCATCTCGGGTGGAAGCCCCAGGGTGTAGGTCATCTTGCGGTTGGTGCTGCGGACAATCTCGGCAAGGTTGTGCGTGGTGATCGTATCGCGGGCCGTGCTGCGGACGAACTCCTTGACCCGCGACTCGGCATTCTCCACGGACCGGAGCGTCTGCACGAACTGGGCGGGATCGGTGATCCGCCAGACGGCCCATACGGTCACTTCCACTTTCTTGCCGTCGGCCGTGGGAACATCGACCAGCTTCTCGGCCTGGCGTGTCCCGTGCCAGACCTGGAGCGTCTTGGGAAGCCGGAGCACTTCCTGGACGAAGGGCAGCTTCAGGTAGAGTCCTGGCCTGGTCCGGCTGGCAACCGGCTGGCCGAACTGCAAGAGCACGGCCAGCTCCCGCTCGTTGACGGTATAGAAGAGAGTCCCGCTCAGGGGGATGATCAGGACCAGGAACACGCCGATCAGGATAGCGATCCATTGGTGGCGAGTCATGGGTTGAGCTCTCCCTTCGAATCCAGGTTCAAGAGCGGCAGGAACTGCTTGAGGTCGGCATCGATGATGGTCTTGTTCTTCACGCTCTGAAGCAGGTCCTGCATGGCCTCGATGTAGAGCCGCTGGCGGGTGATCTCGGGAGCACGCCGGTAGGCGTGGTACTTGGCCAGGAGCGCCTCGATCTCGCCCTGGGCCTCGGCCCGGCGGCGAGCGGAATAGCCTTCCGCTTCGCGGATGAGCTTGTCCCGGGCGGCCTTCGCTTCGGGGAGCAGCTTGTTCCGCTCCGACTCCGCCTCGTTCTCCAGCTTCTGCTTCTGCTGGATCGAGGCATTGACCTTGTCGAATGCCGGCTTCACCCGGTCGGGCGGGATCACCCTCTGCATTTGCAGGGCCGTGATCGTGATGCCGCAGGCGTAGGCGTCGAGGATGCGCTGGGTGTCGTTGCGCGCCTCGTTGGCGATGTGGCTTCGCTTGGGCCCGATCACCTCGTCGAAAGAGTAATCGCCCACCAGGCGATTCATCACGGTCCGGGAGACAAAGGTGATGAGGTCGGCGGCGAACTCATCCTTGGCGTCCCGAGGGAAGCGGAAGAGGTACTCCTCGGGCTCGGTGACCTTCCACTGCACGGTCCATTCCACCGAGGCGGCGTTCAGGTCGCCGGTCAGCATCAGGGTCTCGTCTTCCTGGTGCCGCGCGGTCTCGAAGGTTTCCAGAGCGGCTTGAGATTCCGCGCCATAGGGCAGGCGCAGTCCGTGCTCCTCGACGCTGACCTTCATGACCTGGTCGATCATCGGCAGCTTGAAATGCAGGCCGGGCATGGTCGTGGCATGGTTCTTGCCGAACCGCAGGACGACCGCCTGCTCATGAGGCTCGACCGTGTAGGACGCGTCGAACAGCAACCCGAACAGAAGCAGCAAGCCAATTGCCCATGGGATGAACGGGATGAGCCGTTGCCAGGGCTCGCCGGGCGGGGGCCGGCGAGGAACCCGGCGGGCGTATTCTTCATACGATTCCATGCGTCAATGCCTTCAGAACGAGGAGGGAGGACAAGGCCGCCTCGCCCTCCCGGAGCTGATGATTTCGGCCAGGCCTGGATCGATACCCTTGCGGGCGAACCGGTCAAGTTCCGACTTAACACGTCTTTTCGTCGCATCGAGAGCCTCGCCTCACGTCCGCGAGGCGGAAAGCCTAGGGATCTTGAAGTCACGGCCCGCCATTATTGTTGATGTGGGATGGCCAGGCAAGCAAGGGGTCCGTTCTGCGAACCGATTTAATCGTGTAAATATTCTCACTCAGGCAGCGGCTGCCCGCGGGTCTCCGGCGCGAAGGGCAGGGCTAGTAACCCCAGGAAGAAGACCGAGCACATGGCGACGCCGGCGTAGCGCATCGGTTCGTGGTAGCCGGCGAAGACCCGGCTGGTCAGCAGGCCCAGGACCGAGGGGCCGGCGGCGGCGACCAGCCGGCCCACGTTGTAGCAGAACGAGGTTCCCGTGCTCCGCAGCCGGGTCGGAAAGAGCTCGGGGAAGTAGATCGCGTAGCCGCCGAAGAGAGCGAGCTGGCAGAAGCCCATGATCGGGATGAACACGAAGATCTGCCAGAACTCGTCGAGGAACCGGAACGTGAAAGCCGTGGAGACCGCGGCCAGCACGAACGCGATCGCGAAGGCCGGCCTGCGGCCGATCCGGTGGGTCAACTGCGAGAACGCCTGGATGCCGAAGAACGAGCCGGCGTTCTGTACCAGCGAAGTGACCCCGATCCAGAAGGTGAGCTTGCCCGCGATGGACTGGGGATCGAGCCCCTGGGCCTCGAAGTGCTTGCGGAAGACGCCGCGGATCAGGTCGAAGCTGAAGAAGCCGATCCCCCACAGGCCGACGACGCCGGCGAACGCGAGCACCATGCCGACGATCGTGTTCCGCCGCCACCGCGGGTCGCCGTACAGCTCGGCGATCGAGCCCAGCTTGTGTGCGTGCTTCGGGTCGCCGGCTAGCTCTTGGCCCTCCTCCCGCACTGCGGCCTTCCACCGCTCAGGCTCCTTCAGCCGGACGAAGATCGGTATGGCCAAGAGGGCAGGGGCCAGGCCGACCAGGAACATGAGTCGCCAGGCGCTGGCGATTGCCCCGGATTCTTCCAGTCTGCCCAGGCCGATGCTCACGCAGGCCGCCAGCATGTTGCCGACCGACGAGAGCGCCTGCAGCCACCCCAGCGCGAATGGCCGGGCCCTGTCCGACATCACTTCGGCCACGAGGGCGACCCCGACGGCGAACTGGCCGCCGACGCCCAGGCCGGTCAGGAACCGGTAGAGTGCGAAATCCCAGATTCCCGTCGAGAGCGCGCTCAAGCCCGTGAAGGCCGAGTAGAAGAGCACGGTCATCATCATGGTCTTCGCGCGGCCCACCTTGTCGCCCAGGATGCCGAAGACGATTCCCCCGATTGCCCAGCCGATCATGAAGACCGAGGTGGCGTAACCGCCGTACTCGTCGACCTTTCCGGTCCCTGTCGGATCACCGGGCGCCACATCGAGCAGCCGCGTGACCGCCGGCTTGCGCGCCATGGTGAAGAGCTGCTGGTCCATCGTGTCGAAGAGCCAACCCAGCGAGGCCACGAGGAAGACGAACCACTGGTAGCGCGTGAGCTCCCGCCACCAGGAAGCGCCGGCGCGATCGTCCGGTTCGCGGGCCGGGGTGTCGAAGTGCATGCGGGAGATTTCCGGAAGGCGAGAACTCGGGATGACACGATCAGACCATGCCGTGAGCCTGCTGGCAACCGCCCGGGATGGCTTTGCCGGCAAAACTCACTCGCACCACCAGGTTGCGGCCGCTAAGATCGTCGCCATGAGAAGGAAGATCCGGCTCATTCTGCTGGCTCAAGGCGCCCTGGTTGCCTTGCTCACCGCGGCCATCGCCAGCAAGCGGATGCCGCTGGGCATCCCCGGCGAGTGGGAATGGCTGCGCGTTCATGCTCGGCCTTCGCCGGTCGGTCTGTTCCTCTCCGGTCTGGCGGTCGCGGCCTACTGCGGGTTCGTCACGCTGGGACTTCGCGCTGTCGCATCGCCCCGGCTGGCTCCCCCGCGGGAGGCAGAGTGGCTGGCCGGGCTGCTGGGAGCGTCGATCGCGATCCAGGTCTTGATCCCGACCGGAGCCGCCGACGAGTACGACCTGACCAAGTGGGCCTACGTGAACTACTTCGGCGCCTCGACCGGGTACTACCAGGTGGCCAGGAAGCAGGCAGTGGCTGATCCGTGGCGATTCCTGGTCGAGTACCCGGTCTGGATCCAGAGTCAGGACTCGCTGCACATCGGCACCCATCCGCCGGGCTTGATCGTGACCCAGTGCCTGCTGCTGCGGGCGACGGAACGAAACCCGGGCCTCGCGGACGCGCTGGTGCGGTCGATGCCCTTCTCGACGGCCGAAGGGTTCCGCCAGCTCGAGCGCATGGACCGGCGGCCGATTCCGCGCGCCGATCGCGCGGCACTCTACCTGAGCAGCCTGATCACACTTCTGGCGTGTGCCGGAACGGTGGTCCCGCTCTATCTGCTGGCACGATCGGCCCTGCCGCCGCCCGCGGCCTGGGTTGCGGTGGCGCTCTGGCCGCTTGCTCCGGCGGCGAACCTGTTTCAACCCGACGCGGATGCGGCCTACCCCCTGGTCTCGACCCTGGCCCTGGCCCTGGCGGCTTGGGCGGCGCGGTGGGCGCATGGCAATCGCGGGGTTGCCTCCGGCCTGGACCTGGCGCTCGCCTCCGGCCTGGTCATGGCGCTGGGCACCTTCTTCACGCTGGCTTTCTTGCCGGTCGGTCTCATCGTGGCGCTCGTGATTGTGCTGGCCCCGGAAGTTGTCTCCAGGCAGAAGGCCGGCTTGATCCTGGCGGTCGGGGCCGGTTTCCTGATTGTCACGGCGCTGGGGTGGGCCGTGACAGGGGCCGACCCGATCACTGTGTGGACGTGGAACTTGAAGAACCACGCGCGGTTTTACGTGGAGTATCCCAGGACCTATCTTGCCTGGCTCGTCGTCAACCCGGTCGAGCTGGCCGTCGCGCTGGGGCTGCCGGCGGCGGTCTGGTGCTTCATCGGCCTGGGAAGCCCTCGTTCCGTGCCCCGGATCGCCTGGACCACGGTCGCGGTGCTGTTGCTTCTGAACGTCGCCGGCCGCAACATGGGCGAGGTCGCCCGGCTCTGGATGCTCTTCCTTCCCCCGCTCTTGCCGGCGGCCGGCGCCGGCTTCGCCAGGCTCGAAGCAAGGCCGCGCATCCTGGCGGTCTCGGCAAGCTTGCTGGGATTCCAAACCCTGGCGCTGCAGGCGATGATCCAGGTTGTCTATCCTGTCTAGGAGTCGCTTCAGCCGGCGAGCCAACGCTCCCCGGGCCCTGCCCCCAGGGCGTTCGAGGCAAGTCCGGCCGTCGAGAGGTCCTGACGAGTCATTGCCTCAGTCGCCTCGGAGCACTATGATGGCCAATAGGCTGGGCGGAATTCTCTTACTGTCCTCCATCCCCCAGACGTCAGGAGTCCTGGCTTTGCAGAAGCTCACCGAACAAGGACGGCAGAGGATCAACGACGTGGCTCAACGCTACGGGGTCAGTACCGATGCCGTTATGGCTTTGCTACAAGCGTTGATTAACGGCCACGGGACCATGGCACAGTTCAGCCATCCGGAGTTGGGCGGCAGCGGCCAGTGGTTGCAAGGCGGTATGACCATGGTCGGCGATATGTTCAATCACGGCCTCAAAGCCAAGGTCGACGGTTTGTGCACGGAGCTTTCTCAGATCTTGGGTCAGCAGCCCTTCGTGCCTTTCCCCCTGTCGAGCCAGTCGCAGATGCCGGGGGGACAGCAGCAGCAACAGGGAGGCTATGGCAGCCCTGGCATGCTTGGCGGCGGCCCAGCGGTCAGCTTGTTCGTTCCCGCAGCACAGGGGAGTTCCGGCAACTGGTGGCCGGCGGACCTGGGTTTCCCGAACGGGACCGGTTCCCAGAACAACATTCGCTACGCCTACTTCGCCAACGCGCGGCGGCTGGCCGTGGAGATCAAAGGGCACGTGACCGTCTACGACACGCTCGACCACCAGATCGGCGGCGTCTCGCAGCAGCAGGGGGCAGGAGCCTCGCTTACCTTCACCAGTCAATACGGGACCGTCCCTGTCGCGAGCTTGCCCGTCGTCTCCATCGATGGCGTAGCCCAGAACGCCCCGGCACAGACAGCGACGCCGGCCGAGCCGTACCGCGCCGAGCCGGCTCAGGAAACGGATATATTTGCAAAGATCGAGCGGTTGGCCGAATTGGAGCGCAAAGGCATCCTGTCCCGGGAAGAGTTTGCCGCCAAGAAGTCCGAGCTTTTAAGCCGGTTGTAACGAGTAAGGGTGACGTAGCCGAGGTCACACTGGACCGCGCGGCGAATGTCCTCCTGAGCCGTTGCGAACAAAGGGGACGTTCTTAATCGTTGCGGCAAGATGCCCAGTCTGCGGAGAGTCGGTTTGCCTGGATGGTTCAACTTACCAAAACAATTACGAATGTCCCCTTCGCCTACCGCGCTCGTTTTTGCCGGACACCCGCGAGCCCTTGACCTGCCTGCACGCCGAGTCTTTCGGTTCGCGATGCCCGCTCATCGGGTCATCGAAAGGTGACGTAGATCGATCCGCCGACCCGTTGCCAACTCACCACGATGGGCTTGCCAACCCGCTCTGCACCGGTGGCGAGTCGACCGGTAGACCAACTATGGATCGCGCCGGCCAGCGACGCTAAGGTGTCAGGGTCGATCTGTTTCCCCGAGAGTCGTTTCCAGTCTCGCGCCAGCTCATCAGGCGACGGGTCCTGCATCGTAGCCACGGCCGTGTGTCCTCTCCTACTGGACTCGCATCGCTCCATGAAAGTGTAGGCCGAGACGGCGCGCTTCGCCGAGCGTTTTTACAACGCGTCACAGGCGTTGTTTGCCTGCGCCGAAAGAAAGGCTGCTCGGTAGGCAGGACTACCGGTAACGGCTGCAACTTCTCTCCTTTGGGACGCGAAGTGGCAGCGGGCGCGCGGTCTTCTGGTCCGTGCCGGGTGCTGATTGAAATGGGCCCTGGCCACCGTCGTGGCCATCTGGCTCGAGCTTCGTGAGGCGATCCGCGCCGGCATCCTGGCCATGGTTAGGACCGCCTTCGGCAAAGGGAACCAGCATTCAAAGTGAAGTTCAGCTTCTGGACCTGCCGATCAATGACCTCGCTAGCCTGAAAGACATCGGGAGGCCGCCATCTTCGGTGACGGCTGAATGACAAGCCGATAATGAAGGAGCCGACACAAGGGTGCTGGCCGTGACTATCCCTGCGGTGACACGCGATCGACTGGCTTGCTCGTTAGAATGGGTTTATAAAGCGCCTATAGTTTTGACGTTCTGCCAAAAAATGGCTAGAGTAAGAATTGTTAGGTGGGAGCACCAGTCGATGTAGACATCACTGCGGGCGAAGCTGCCGGATGTCTGCCTACCTAGCGAGAGAAGAGAACGGCCGGGGAGCTTCAGGGCCTCGGCCGTTCTCATGCGCGGCGGTTGCCTTGAATTCGATGGTTCCATTCCACCCGGTTCGCCCTGCGTGAGGCGAGCCGGGATTGTGGCAATGGTCAGGGCAAGCCAACTTACTCACGAAGTAAGGCGGGAAGCGAACAAAGGGGACGATCTTAATTGTTGTGGCAAGATGCCTAGTCTGCGGAAAGCACGATTGCCTGGATCATGCAATTTACCAGAGCAATTAGCAATGTGCGCTTCGTGGCGTTCGGCTTCGTGGCGTTCCGCTTTCCAGCGCCACCACGGGCCGGGAGCAAGCTCCGTCTGCTGCCACCTGCTGAAGGCTACAGAATGATAAGAGGCCCGCATAGAATAACATCTATTTGGAGCCTCCCATGCTGGAACTGCTTCGCTACTTCCCGGCGATCCTGTTGGACCTCACCTGGGAATTGGAGTCCCAACTCGACGTCCAGCGGAACCACGACGGACTCCACAAGGTGACGGTCCTGGGAAAGGGGCCGCTGGCCTTCAAGCTGATCAACAATAGTGAGTTCCCCGAGCGGGAAACCTCATCAACGCTCATCATGTACAAGAGCCTGGGCCTCTTCCAGAAGAAAGGACCGGTGATCGTCCGGCCCGGGCTAAACCTGTGCCAGGCGCTCCTCGACACCGAGATCCGGCTGCCGACCAGCGAGTTCAGGATGCCCTATCCGATCATGGGGATCGAGCTGCCTGAAGCCATCGTCAAGCCCCACTGGCCCAGCCTCACGATTGTCTGGAAGATATTTCCCGACACCGTCCTGGTCTGGACGATGAGCCCGAACACGATCTGCTACCACAACCTGCTGGGCGACGACCTGCCGACCATGGAGGACCGGCTGATCAGGGCCGAGGCCTGCGACGACGAGACCGAGTACAACCTGATGGTGCTGGGCTCGCGGATCGCGCTGAATCTGTGCATGCTGGCCACGTTTCGACTGACCGAGCTAACACCCTTGCCCCCCAAGGTCCAGAGGCACCGCCGAGTACGAGACCAGCGGATCAACCGGCTGGCGGCCCGGCATTGCCAAGAAATCCTGTTCAAGGACCTCATTATTCGGGATCGCCCTCATCAGGAGTACCAGCCGGGGACCGGGGAACGCCTGGCCGCGCAGCACCGCCGCGGGCACTGGAAACGGGTGGCATACGGCGAGAAGTTCTCACAACGGAAGTGGTCGTGGATCAACGACTACTGGACGCACAGGGATGAAGTCGAACCCGGCCAGAAGCCGCCGACCATCATCCTGCAATAGCGAACGGTCACGAGGCATTGGTTGTCCGGGACCGGGTTCACAGCTTGTTTGATTAGCGGTCGTGGGTGGCTCGATCGCTATGCGAGCGGCTGTTGCAGGGTTGTATGATTCTCCCAGCTCGCCGAGGCGGCCTTGACCATCGACAGGATGCCGGCCTTGATTGCCTCGGGCAGCCCGGCCATGCATTCACGACTGCTCGAGCATAGGGAAAATCGGTCGCACGGTGCGCGCCATGGAACGGGCCGGCAATAAGTTCCCGATTTGAAGCTCAGTCGGGAGCGGCCGAATCTTGGGCTTGGCGAGGAAATGCGGAACGCTGGCTCGGGCTTGTTCCTTCGCCACCGATCGAACACTCGTCCCTGAAAGTAGCGAAGCAAAAGATCCTTGAGCCACGGATGAAACACGGATCGGAATCCAAAGAAGTGATAAGCGGGCCCGCCGGGGGAGCACATGCAGGAATATCAAGATCCCCGTATGATAACTAGATTTATTATAGGGGTACAGCATAATGGCCCTTCCGGTTTCGGAACGCCGAGAACAGCTTCCCTACTAGACAAGTGTATCACGCCACAGGCTCGTGTCAACGGAGGAA
>JBAUOX010000487.1:0-1504 GCA_049579985.1 Isosphaeraceae bacterium
TGAACAAGGCCCGCGAGATCTACCGGACGCTGGGCACCCATGTTCCAGTGCCGGATGAGAGCGAAACCGTGACGGAGGCCTTGCTCCAGGCCCTCTTCCTGAGAGGCCGGCCGGACAAGCAGGCCAAGGAAGTTCAGCTTCAGCTCGATCTCGGCCTGCCCGAGGTCGAGTCGTTCCACCAGCGATGGCAGTTAGACGCCGAGCGCGAGCGGGTCAATCGCACCCGGTTCGCGCAACGCGCACTCAAGCCGGCGGAAGTTCGTCTGGAGCTGGAGGCGACCGACGCTGTTCTGGGCGATCCCGATGCGGTTCGCGAGTTCGTCCTCAGCGCCGGGCAGCGCCTCGGTCTGAACATCAAGAAGGAACCACGAGCCGACGTGTTCCGCATGCCGGTCGGGCCCGACTGGAGGGCCAACATGCCGGCCGTAATCAGCTTCGCGCTGCCGGTGTCCCAGGCGATTCACTGGCTCTTCAGCTTCACCTCGCCGACACCCGAGGGGGCGGAATACCTCGGCCGCAACCACCGCTTCGTCGTTGCCCTGGCACAGTTCCTGATGGAAGAGGCCTTGGAGAAACACGGCGGCGCGAAAGCCGCCCGCTGTGGCGTAATCCGCACGCGTGCGGTGTCGCGGCTTTGCACGATCATGCTCCTGCGCGTGCGATACCTGCTCGAGCCACCCGGCCGGCCGACGTTGCTTGCCGAGGAGGTCGTCGTCACGGCGGCCACCCACGGCTCGAGAGGGGGCAAGGTCGACTGGCTGTCGAATGACGAGGCCCTACGGCTGCTTGCCGAGGCGCGGCCCGACGCCAACATTCCGATGGCCGAGAAACAAGAGCTGATCGACGTCGCACTCGATCTCTGGCCCACGCTGGAGCAAGCGGTTCACCGCCAGATCGAGGAACGCGCCATGGAACTCGAGAAGAGCCATAAGCGCGTCCGCAAGGCTGTTGCACTTGGCGTCCGTGGACTCTCCCTCGCCCCGCAATATCCGCCCGACCTGCTCGGGATCCTCGTGCTGCAACCGGTGGTCTGACCATGTCGCTCTATCAGTCGGTTCGAATCGAAGGGGGACTGCTCGGGCCGGACCTTCTCGACCAGCTCTTCGCGGGTGAGCTGCCCGGCCAGCGCGCGGCCGATTTCGGTCTGGCGGCGAAGAGAAACCTGACCGACGAGATCGCCTCGGCCTTCACCGACGCCCGCGCGCTCTGGGGTGTCTTCCAGCATCGCCTGGAGCGGCTCAAGCCCGACGACCTGGCCACCAAGGTCACGACCGACGCCTGGGTGGTGCCGTTCCTTGGGCTTCTTGGATACGAGCTGCTGCCGATCGCGAAGGCCCACGAGGTGGACGGGCTCTCGTTCCCGATCTCGCACCGGGCCGGCGAGGCGGCCGAGGCGCCACCGGTTCACCTGGTGGGGGCACGACAAGAGCTCGGGAGGGTGCCGGCCACGGGGCGGCCCCGAATAGCGCCGCACTCGCTGGTGCAGGATTACCTCAATCGCACC
>JBAUOX010000488.1:0-2243 GCA_049579985.1 Isosphaeraceae bacterium
CGCCTGCTCTCCCCAGAACCCTTCGGGGTCGTCCTTGGCCCGGTCCCAGAGGGCCTGATACTCCTCCAGGCTGCGGATGTGGGCCGCTTGGGCGAACTCAGGAGGGGGAGGAAAGACCCGAGTCTCCTGGAGAACACTGTCGATCGATCCGTTGCTCTCAGAAGTCATGTTCGCAGCCTGCCCGTCCGGAACAGAGGAAATTCAGAGTTGAAGTAGGGTGGACAACCCCCGCCGGCTCCGCGAACGCCGCCCCGGGATGTGTTTGGACGCTGGGTGGATACGGAGTCGACCGAGACTGGATCTTAAGGCGAGCCCGCCGCGGTGTCAATCACCGCGAAGCAGGCCAACGGACGCCCTGCCTCGGGTCTGCTCGTGTTTGCGGAAGCGACCGTGCGCGGCTGGTCTGCGCTTGTGCGGCTCTCCAATACCGCGTACCGGAAGCACAGCGCCGCCCTCGAAGCCGCCGGCAAGGCCGCGGTCGAAGCCCTCGCCAAGCTCGACTTCTTCTTCACCTCGGTGGGGTTGCTCACCGGCCCGGAGGTCTGTGGCGGCACCGCCGACCCGTCTACTTCCGCGAGTCGGCGAGGATCAGCTCGGAATACATCAAGTAATCGCGTTCCACGAGACGGGTGTGGAAGCTGAGCTTGCTGCAAATGCGTAACATGCCTTGGTTCTGCGGCAAGATCACGGCGGTGATACGGTGCAGCCGCTCGTCGCGGCCGATGGCGATGAGCCGGCGGAGCAGCTCGGTTCCCAGCCCGCGCCGCTGGAACCCGTCGCGGACCAGGAGGGAGAATTCGGCCTCGTCCCGGTCGTACATACGGCTCCACCGCCCCATGGCGATGATCTCGCGCTCCCCGGTCTGCGGGTCCTTATAGTCGGCCACCAGCGCCATCTCGCGGTCGTAGTCAATGAAGCAGATCCGGATCATCCGCTCGTGGGCGATGCGCCGGCTCAGCTTCAAGGTCTGAAAGTAGCGCATGTAGACGGTGTCCTCGGACAGCTTCTCGTCGAACCGAACCACCAGCGGCTCGTCTTCGGGCCGGATCGGCCGGATCGTGACGGTCAGGCCGTCCTTGCCCGTCCACGGAGCGACGTACTGGGTGGGATAGGGACTGATGGCGGGGCAGGGCAGCCGGGCCAAATCGACCTCCGCCCCATGCAGGACCACTCGGGCGTCCAGCGCAATCAGCCGCTTGGGCGAGGCGAGCAGCGGGTTGATGTCGATCTCCTTGATCCGCGGCTGCTCGACCACCAGTCCGCTGAACCGGACCAACAGCCGTTCCAGCGCGCCGAGATCGACGGTACGGCGGCCGCGGACCCCCTTCATCAGGGCCCGGAAGATCCGGGTGCGCTCCATCATCCGCCGCGCCAGAGTCGTGTTCAGTGGCGGCAGGCCCAGCGTATGGTCCCTGAGCAGTTCGACCAGTCGCCCGCCGGCGCCGAACAGGAGCACCGGGCCGAACTGTGGATCGGGGCTGCAGCCGATGATGAGCTCGTAGCCGTCGAGCTTGATCATCGGCTGGACGGTCACGCCCAGGAAGTGCTCGGCGCCGACGCGCCGGGATACGGATCGCTCGATCGCGCGATAGGCGCGGCGCACCGCCTTGGAATCGGTCAGGTTGAGCCGAACCCCGCCGACGTCGGTCTTGTGCGTGATCGTCTGGGAATGGAGTTTCAGGACCCCGGGGAAACCGAGTTCCGCCGCGAGGGTCACGGCCTGCTCTTCCGTGGTGGCGACCCGGGTCGGCACGACGGGGATGCCGTAGAGCGCGAGCAGCGCCTTTGATTCGGCCTCGGTCAAGAGGGTCCGACCCGAGGCCAGGACGGAGGCGATCAGGTCCTCGGCCCCGGCGCGATCGGCGCCGCCGTCCTCACCGCCGGCCAACTCCGGCGTCTCGTACAGGCTGCGGATGTTCTGGCTATAGCGCCACATGTGGTTGAAGGCGCGGGCGGCGGTGTCGGGGTAGGGGAACGACGGGATGCCGGCGCCGTGCAGGATCGACTCGCCTGCCGCAACCTCGTCCCCCCCCATCCAACTGGCCAGCACCGGCTTGTCGGCGATGGTGCAATGGGCCTTCAACTGGTCGGCGATCAGGGTCGGGTCGATCATCGCCTGGGGCGTCAAGATCACCAGCAGGCCGTCGGTGTTCGGGTCCCGGGCGACGACCTCCAGCGCCTGGACATAGCGGTCGGGGCCGGCGTCGCCGAGCAAGTCGAGGGGATTGCTATGACTCCAGGGC
>JBAUOX010000489.1:0-4069 GCA_049579985.1 Isosphaeraceae bacterium
TGAGCCCTGGGTGGCCGGCGCGCCGGGGCGTGCGGCATTGAGGCGTGTTCGCTGGTTCAGGTAATCGGTCGGAGAGGAGGCGTAATGAAATCCTCCCATTCCCATTCCCATTCCCATGCCCATGCCACATTGCGCCCGGGCGGAACTTGTCCCCGGACCCAGTGCGGTTATTACCATCAGCAGTGCCGATGCACTGGGAAGACGCTTGCTGTTCCACGTCATGGACGTTCCTCCTATTCACAGCGAGCCTTTGCAAACGGGGGAACCAAAGAATGCCAGGTGGCGCGTGCTCCACAACGATCAGAGCAGCGGCTACTTCGGATTGTAACCCGCGCTCCTCATTTCAAAAAGGGCCGCGAGGGCAGGAAGGGCAAGAACGAGCGAAGCTGGATCAAGGGCACTCATGGGCTCATCTCGTGGACGGTGGGCCATGGCCGGCATCGTAGAACTAGAGTCCGTCCGATCGGCCGGGGAGGCTTTCCTCACGGGCTGACAGGACGGACCCATCGGATTGGGGTTCATCCCTGGGCCGTGCCCGCCGCCATGGCGGGATCCGGCAGGCACGAAAATCGCACGCCTCAGGTTCCGAACTCGGGCCGCCGTGACGAGAGCTGGGACTGGAGGCGCTGGATGATCGACGAGTGCATCTGGGAAACTCGCGACTCACTCAGGTCGAGCGTGGCACCGATTTCTTTCATTGTCAATTCTTCATAATAAGGATGGAAAAGGGGTCATCACTGATTAGCGATTCCTTAGCCCCTAAGCCGCTTGCATCAAGCCTTTACGTGCCTGTCTCCGAGGCACGCTGCTCTCACTAACGGTCGATATCAGCCATGTCCCTTTTTGCCTCCCATGTCCCTTTTTGCCCCGCTCATCTGGCGGCGGCTCCTAAACGTGCGACGGTATTCTGAACAGATGAATCGTCTCATCCGTTGGGACAAGACATCCGATGCCAAGCCGCCGTAGGGATTCTATTGCTAATTTCGGCTGCAATGAATCGGGAGCTTTAATGCGGCTGAGACGACTTGCGTCGCTTGGGGGCTTTGCAGATCTGTTCGGAGGGAGTGCGAAGCCGAGAGATCGAGTTGGGGAGGTGAAGGACACCGCCTGTGCCATTTGCCTTTAGAACACTTAACAGATTTCCCCTTCTCCGTCTTGCGGTGCCGATCGGAAGTGATGATCATCTAAGCGTTACGAGAAAGTTCGCCAAGTTTGGACGGCTGCGACGAGGTCAGCGGAGGGAGACTCCGGTGAGCGTGGTTCAGTTCGTCGAATCCAAGCCGGCCACGCTGGCGATTTGTTCCGGACCAAGGCGTAAGGCCTCTCCGATTCGATCATGACGAGGCGCGCCGTTAGGTAGGCGTAAACACTGCCGGGTGAAGCGGGCCGGGATCGCGCCCAAACTCGGCTATCCAGGAAAGATCGATCCCGAGAGAGTGACTGTAGTAATGCGTCCAGCGTTGAAGACTGCCCCGATGGCGGGGATCCTCCTGCTTTGCGGGCTCGGGGGCTCTGTGCTCATCGCCCGCGCAGGTGCCGAGGAGGGTGCTACCCCGGCCGCGATGGCGTTGGAAGTCGCAATCGCGCAGGCTCCGGCGGCCGCGACGGCAAGCCTCCCCCCATTCGTTTACACCTCCGGCGCCCAAGGCGTTGGCTACTACGCAAGTCCCGCGCCCCGTACTGCTGCTCCGCAGGCCCGCCGCGGCTCCAGTACCGTCGGGCCGGGGGTCCGCAACTGGACGACCGGCCGCAGATCGCCGCTCCATAGGCCGTGGCTAAAGTCGCAGGGCTGAAACCTGATTCGGTAAGAACGACGCCCATCGCAGAGGAACCCTTTCGGCCCTGGTGCCGTGAAATGGAGACACTGATGAAGCGAGTGACCAGAACCTGGATTGCGGCGGCGCTGTTCGCTGCCTGCGGCTTCCCGGCCGCGCCGGCCGGGGAAGCGGAATGGAAGGCCGAGCATGACGCCGGCTGGAACGCGTACAACGAGGGCCGCCTGGACGAGGCAGAAACACGGCTCAGAGCAGCCGAGAAAAAGGCCAGGGCTCTTGGCGAGAATGATCCTCGGCTCGCCACGACGCTCGACCACCTCGCCTGGGCGCTCTCCTCTGAGGGCAAGCTCGCCGAGGCTGAACCCCTGGCGAAGTCATCCCTTGCCATCCGTGAAAAGGCGTTCGGCCCCGAGCACCCCGACGTGGCCTTGAGCCTCAATACACTCGCGAGCATTTACGACCTCGCAGGTCGGCCCTCCGAGGCTCGGCCAATCTATGCGCGCTGCCTTGCGACCGCCGAAAAGGTGCACGGACCCGAGCACCCGAACGTTGCGGCCGACCTCGACAACCTGGCGGCTGTCGACCACGTCCTGGGGAAGAGCGAAGAAGCGGAGATTTTGTACAAGCGAGCACTCGCTATCCGCGAGAAGACGGCCGGCGGGAAGCCCATCGACATCGCACCGACCCTGCACAACCTCGGCACCCTTTACATCGAGAAGGAGAGGTATGCCGAAGCAGAGCCGCTCCTGAGGCGCTCGCTCGGGATCCGGGAGCAAGCTCTGGGGGCGGGGCACCCGGACGTCGCATCCAGTCTCGAGGCGCTCGGGTGGCTGTACGCCAGCCAGGGGAAGCCCGCCGAGGCGGAGCCGCTGCTCAAAAGGGCGCTCGCTCTCTATGAGGTCGACCTGGGAAAGGACCATCCCGACGTGGCTCGCTGCTGCTCGAAGATGGGGCGCGTCTGCCTGACCCGGGATCACTCGGCAGAAGCCGAGGCGTGCTGCAAGCGTGCGGTCGGCATCTACGAGCAAATCGGGGACGATCCCGTCGATCTGGCCACGGCTCTCGAGGATTATGCAGCCGTTCTCAGCAAGACGGGCCGGGCCTCCGAGGCCGAGAAGCTCGTGGCCCGCGCCCGGTCCCTTCGAGAATCCGTGCCGAAGTCCGAGGCGCCCAAGCCCTGAGATCGGCCCCTAGATGAATTCCTATGGTTTTCCCAAGGGGCGCTCGATCCGATCGCATGAATGGCGGGTCTGGACCTCTCGCGTCTGGGCTGTTCGTAAGAAGCTGAGAGAAGGCCATGATAGCCGCCATCGGCGCGGTCTTCGGAGTCTATTAACTGGTGACGCCACGATCTGTGGGGGCTCTGGGGGGTAACCCCCGGAGCGACCCAGCTTGCGTGGCTGCCTCGAGGGGTGGCTCGACGTACGATTTTGAACATCCTCTGCGATGACCCCGATTAGTGCTTCTGGACTGCGCCCTTTTCATCGATTATTATCAATGCGATCGCGATTCATTTCTTCGTGAGTTTCCAGCGGTCTGTTGGCGGCGATCCCTTCATGTGGAAGCGAATCCTCTGGCCATGCCGACGAATTCCTCCTGCGTATCGACTGTTCCCTTGCCCGCGGCCGAGCGCGTGAGGGCATTGGTGGCTGAGGTGCACGAGCGGTTCAAGTCCGTGGGAGGGGGAAAGGTTGCGGACTACATCCCGGCTCTCGCCATGGTGCCTGGTGAGTTGTTCGGTGTCTGCCTGGTCGGAACCTCCGGAATCACTCATGCCGTTGGGGACACGGAGTATGAATTCTCAATCCAAAGCGTGTCCAAGCCTTTCGTCTTCGCACTGATCTGCCAGGCCATCGGTGAAGACGAGGCGCGCCAGAAGCTCGGGGTAAACAGCACCGGATTGCCATTCAATTCGGTGATCGCCATCGAGCGGACCAGCGACGGCACGACCAACCCGATGGTCAATGCTGGGGCAATCGCGGCAGCCAGCCTTGCACCGGGATCGACCGCGGCGGCCAAGTGGCAATTTATTCACGAGGGGTTGTCCCGCTTTGCGGGAAGAACCCTCACGCTCAACAACGAGGTGTATCAGTGCGAGGCGGCCACCAACCAGCGGAACGAGGGCATTGCCAACTTGCTCCAGAGCTACGACCGGATTTACTTTGACCCGATCCAGGCAACCGACGTTTACACGAAACAGTGCTCGCTGAACGTGACCGTCAAGGACCTGGCGGCGATGGCTGCCACACTGGCCAACGGAGGAGTGAATCCGCTAACCATGGAGCGTATTATTG
>JBAUOX010000490.1:0-23158 GCA_049579985.1 Isosphaeraceae bacterium
GCCCACGGCTTGCCGTGGGCTGCCCGCTCGATGGAAGGGTTGGGCGTCATTTCGCAAGCTCCTCGCTCAGCTTGGTGAGCACGGCGTACGGATGTTCACAAAGACCTTCTTGTTTTGACCAGTCAGCGATGAACTCGAGGTACTTCTTAATCTCTGGATTTCGCGTAATTCTCAGCACGTAGTACTGAACCGGCCTTACGTCGGCTGTTGATAGGAGGCCAACTTGCCACGCGAGCGCGAGGTTCGCGAAATGGCGTAGCAGCTTGTCGACTTCGCGCTCCTCACTTGATCTGTGAAAGTCCCTGTCATATCGAAACTCGGAGTATTCGATCGCGTAGAACGCCTTTTGGATTTCCTCGTCTTCGGCGAAGCCCGTTAGGCAAGTCGCCACAAGAGCGGCTCGAGCCTGGGCATTTGTCCGCCGCGATTGCTGTACGTTTAGCAGTAGACCAAGCGCGGCAAACAGGGCACCGAGGGCTGGGACCACGGCCAACGCGATCTGAGCCCAGAACGGAAGAACTTGAAGTGCGGGCTGCATGGTTGCCTCTGACGCCCAACTGGTGAGTATCCTGATCGGCGCCGGTTGACCTAGCACTCAGGCGAAGGTGCCTGGCCGAAGCCTACCGCCCGTTGCGTTCAGATCCGGGAGGGCAGCGGCTGCTCGAACTCTAGGTTCATCAATGTCTGACTATTGAATGTCCTCTGTTCGCTCGGAGCGAGCGTCAGAAGAAGCAGGACATCGTCTCGCGTCTTCTTGGGCAGCTTCTTGAGCAAAGGCAGCACCATGGCTTCCCGCTCGGCTATCGATTTTCCCTCGAACCGATCGTCGATCACCCGCACTCGGATGGATGCTGAATTGAAACGATAAGCATCTGTCTGGGGGAATTCGGTGCGGAAGAGGGACTCGATCTTGCGAGTTTCCTTGGTCTTCTTCTCCTCCCATTCCGCCATCACGTGCTCCTTTCGGCCCATTGATAGATCAATGCGACATGTTCGATAAAAACCTCGGCTTCCTTGAAAGGGATCAAGGCCCCTACGTAACGCAGGTTTGTTATCCATTCGCGCTTGACGACCTCCAAGCTCTCTCCTATCTCGTCGGGGATCGAGCATTGCCTTCGATTCAAGACGCCTTTCAAGAAATCCATGTTGTGGGCCTTGGCTCCGGAACCGATCTCTTCACAGACAGCGGCCCATTTCAATTTCGGGGTCCGTTCCAGGATGAGCGCTTTCAAGGAACACTCGGCCGCATATCCCGCGAGATAGAGCGCGTCCAGGTAGTAGCTGGAATTCTTGAGTAGGAACTTCGCAGCACCAAGGCGCTGAGTCGCCGCCCGCCGGTATGATTTTGGAGAGCAATCGATTCCCGTTTGCACAATCTTTTCGAATGGCCTTGATCGGCTCTCGGCTCATCAACTCACCATCGGGCAGCAATCACCCTGCCGTTCAAAGACGAAGCTCGGCCACCCGTCGCGATATTGATCTGATCCCGCAAGTTGGCGGCGTCAGACTGAGTTTCAACGTAACTTGAAACTCGGTCGGACGCCATGCCCCCGCGGTCGGACGCCATGCCCCCGCGGTCGAGATTCGACGCAGGTGCGGCTGTGAGCCAATCGATCGGGCGGTGGTCGAGGCACGAAAGGGCCCACCCACGTTTCCTTGGTGCCAGAAAGTGGGTGGCCCCCTTCCGCTCCCTGCCGACATCGGCAAGGAATGCAAGGAATGCGTGCGTTGCTTGCCGGACGGGCGACTTTGGCCTGCGTTATGGAATCCGCCAGTTGACCAGGGTGAGCGGATAGCCGAGCTGCTGGATGCGCTGGTAGTGGGCCGTATTGCCGGTGACTAGCTCCAGACCGTGCACCAAGGCGATGGCGGCGATCATCGGATCGGCCAAGCCGATAGGCTGGCCGGTGCGTTCGAGGTCGCCCCAGATGCGGCCCGCGGTCTCGGCGGCAGGCTGGCCAAATTCCAGCACCTCTTCGCTGCCGACATGGGTAAGCAAAGTGGCGATCTTCTGGGGCCGCTGCACCTTCTGAAGTCCCTTGACCATCTCCATAACGGTGATGACGGAAAGGGTGAGCCGGCCATGCGCCTGGCGGTACGTGCGGGCATGAGCGGTGACGGTGGCGTTAACGCCTCGGAGGATTTCCGAGTAGATGTCCGTGTCGAGTAGGGCTTTATTCATCCGCCGCGAGCCATAAGGTCCGTGTGCGGCGGCTTTCCATAATGTCCTGGGTGATCTGGTCGAGCAAATCGGCATCGTCACGCATAGCTCCGATGGAGCCGGGGCCAGGCGGCGAAGGGACGTGCATGCGGAGTTGCTCCAGCGCGGCGCGGATGACCTCGTCCTCGGACGAATAGCGTCCGGCGACGACCTGGTCATGCACGAACCGCTCCAGCTCGGCGGATAAATGGATCGTCATGACATGCTTTCTCCTTCGGTTTTCAGCTTATCACGGCCGATGGGCGTTGTCGAGAACTGCAAAGGGGACAATCTTAGTTCTTTTGGTAAGTTGAACGATCCAGGCAAACCGCCTCTCAGCAGACTGGGCATCTTGCCGCGGCATTTAAGAACGCTCCCTTTGTTTGCGCGCTCGTCGCCCGCAACAGCAGAGTAAGTGGCAGCGAATTATTGTCACGCGCCTGCCCCTCTGCCATAATAATCTATTTGGATGGACCCGGGGAGAATGTTTGCCGTGATGACGCTGGAGCAAATTGATGCCGACTTACGCGAGTGGGACCATAAGCTGCGCATGGCCAGTGACAACATGCTGGAGTTGAGCGGCTCGATGAGCTATCAGCGTTTAATGGGCGAGGCGCACTGGCCCAAAGTTCAACTCAGCGGAGCGACAGCCGACCGCGCGAAGCCGGCCATTGCCGGCCTGGACACACTTTGGGTCTATTATTCCCTCATCCGCGACACGATCCGCCGTGCCCGCAAGCTGCGCGAGTCGATTTCCGCGCTGCTGCCGTCGCGAAGCCTACTCAGCGAGATCGAACAACTGCTTCGTGGGTCGTCCATCGAACTGCCGGCGGTGGCTACGCCGCTGGAACAACGGGGCCTGTTGGCCGCTGCGGAAGTGGCCGAGTCGGTTCAACCCGAGTGGCTGCTGGCCGCGATGAACCAACTCTTCGAGCAAGGGCGCGACGCGGTGCTGGCCATCGGCGCGGCCTGGGATGACCTGCCGCAACAACTCGTTGGTTACGAGGCCGAGCTTTCCACGCTGGCTGCCGAAGACGGCAGCTTTCCCGATGAAATCGCCTCGGCGCGCCGGCATCTGGCCGCGCTGCTCCAACAATTCGACACCGATCCACTGACCGCGGTGAATGACAGTTCCGCGTTGTGTGCTGAAATCAAGGCCCTTCGCACGCGCGTCGATCAACTTACGACCGCGCGCCAGCGCGTGTCCGAAGCTCTGCAGGCCGCGCAGCGGTTGCTCGTCGAGCTCGGCCAGACGCACCGCCAAACCGCCGAGACGCTTGCCGAATGCATGCTCAAGGTGCGATCGGAGCGAGCGGCGCCGCTGCCTCGCCCGGCCGACGATGAGCTGATAGCCGCGCTCGAACCCTGGCTGGCCAAACTCGCCGGAGAAGTCGCCGCCGGACGTTGGCAGCCGGTGCGAGTGGGCATTGAACGCTGGAATGCGGCGGCACGCCAATATCTTGACGCGGATCGCGAATCGCTACACGCCGGCGAATTGCTGCTCAATCAGCGGCGCGATTTGCGTGGGCTGCTCGGCGCGCTCAAAGCCAAGGCCATGGCCAACGGCCGCGCCGAAGATCCGGCGCTTGTCGAATTGGAGCGTGCAGCCAACACGTTGCTGGCCCAACGTCCAACGCCCCTTGAGCCGTTGCGACGGGTAGTCGCCGACTATCAAGAGCGACTACTTTAAGGCAACGACGACTACTGTGAGGAGCGGCGAAATGGACGGCGCGACATGCACGCAGCCGGGCTGCGGTGGCACGATTGACGGTGGCTTTTGCAATCGTTGCGGTCTGGAACCACCGAATGCCGGTTCCGCCGTGATGGGAACGGGCGCCTCGGGCTTAATGGCCGGCACAGGCTCGGCCACGATCGGCAGTTCGAGATCCGCGTCGCTATCGAGCTCATCGCGCTTGGGCGCGGGTTCGAAGCGGCGCAGCGGGGGCAGCACGAAGTCCAGTTCGCGGTTGCATATCGGACTGGGACTGGTGACGGTGCCGGAACTGCCTCAACTGGCACCGGAAAGCGTGATCATCGCGAACCCCCAGGTGCCGCCGAACAAGCGGTTCTGCGGAAATCCCGCTTGCCACGACGTCCAGGGAAATCCTACGCCGCTGACGCGCCGCGAAGCGGGATTTTGTCCGGCATGCGGGAAACCTTATTCATTCGTCCCATCGCTGAAGCCGAACGAAGTCGTCGCCGACCAGTACGAGGTCAAAGGCTGCCTGGCCTACGGGGGACTGGGCTGGGTCTATCTCGCCACGGACACGGTGCTCAATCGCTGGGTGGTGCTCAAGGGACTGCTCAACACGACCGACGAATCGGCCGCGGCCGCCGCGGTGGCCGAACGTCAGTTTCTGGCGGCAGTCAAACACCCCAACATCGTGGGCATATACAACTTCGTCGCGCGTGGAACGGAAGGGTTCATCGTGATGGAGTATGTCAACGGCACGTCGGTCAAGACGCTCCGCAAGGAGCGTGGTCCACTGCCGCCCGCCGAGGCTATCGCCTACGTGCATCGCATCCTCGGCGCCTTCGCCTACCTGCACGGCGCCGGCATGGTGTATTGCGACATGAAGCCCGACAACTTCATGCTCGAAGGCGTGCCGCCTGACGTCAAACTGATCGACATGGGGGGCGTGCGCCGGCTGGACGATCCCGGTGGCGACATTTACGGCACGCGCGGCTACAGTGCGCCCGAAGCCGGCGAGGGGCCGACCGTGGCCTCGGACTTGTACACGATCGGTCGCACGCTGGCCGTGCTGCTCATGGAATTTCGGTTTCAGAGCGTCTATGAATTCGACCTGCCGCCCCCCGCCGAACAGGAAGTGCTCGCTCACCACGACTCACTGTATCGGTTCTTGCTCAAGGCCACGCAGCGCGATCCTAATTTGCGTTTTCAGTCGGCCGACGAAATGGCCGACCAACTCGCAGGCGTGTTGCGCGAAGTGGTGGCCGGCACGAGTCTGCCGAAGCCTGTCGAGAGCACGCTCTTCCAGGGTGATGTGCTCGCCATGAACGAGGAACTCGACTCTCCCAGCCACAAGTTGCTTCCCGATTTGAAGGTGCGGGCCGACGACCCCGGGGCCGGCTATTTGCTGTCGATCGCCGGCGCGTCCGACTTGCACCGACGGGCCGTGATGTTGAACCAAGGTATCCACCGATCGCCCGATTCCAGGGAATTGTGGCTCCGCTTGGCGCGCAACCTGATCGAACTGGAATCGTACGCCCAGGCCGCGGAGGTCCTGGACCGGGCGGAGAAAGAGGATCCGTTCGATTGGCGAGTGGCCTGGTACCGCGGTTATTCGTTGTTGGCTCAAGGGGAGGCAGCGGCGGCATACACGGCGTTCGACCAGGTTTACAACGAGTTGCCCGGCGAACCAGCGGTCAAATTGGCGGTGGCTTTGGCAGCCGAAGCTACGGGCGACGACGTCACTGCGAGCCGGCTGTACGACTTGGTTTCGACCACCGATCCGAGCCTCGTCACGGCGACGTTCGGTCTGGCTCGGTGCCTGTCGCGCGGCGGTAAACGGGCTGAAGCGGTCGCCGCATACCAACGCGTGAGTACCAGTTCCAGCCTGTATACACGCGCACAAATCGGCATGGCTCGTGCAATGATCAATTTGAATGGCGGCGCCAGCAGCATGGACGAACTGTGCAGCGCATCGAGCGTGATCGACGCAATGGCGGCCGAAGGTCGCGACGTCTTCGAGCTGCGAGCCGAACTATTCGAAAGCGCGTTGCGACTGTTGGCCGGGCAAAACATTCCACGTCAGGAGGCGGTGCGACTGCTCGGACGGTCGCTGGATGAGGCATCGCTGCGGCGCGGCCTGGAGGAATCTCTCCGCTTCCTGGCCCGTTTGGAGCCGCATCGGCCGCAGCAAGTTGCCTTGATCGATCGCGCCAATCGGATCCGGCCCATCACGTGGACTTGAGGAACCCGCCTATGATCTGTCAATCGTGCGGCGTCGAACAAATGGCCGACGCCCGATTCTGCGAGGATTGCGGCTCTGCGCTCTCTGCGCGGGCACCGGGCGGCGCGGTGTCGGGCAATTCCAACGGCCAACCGTCGAACCGCGCCGCCACCGATGCTTCGACTTGCTCTCTGTGCGGGTCCGGGCCGGGAGCGTTTGGAGCAGATGGATTTTGCACGCACTGCGGCCACGAGCGGGTTGATGTGAGCCGCAATCACGTCGAGGTTTCCATATCGCCCCAACTCGCGGGGGTGAGCGACGTCGGCATGAAGCACTTCCGCAACGAAGACGCGATGACCCTGGTCAGCGAACCGGAAGGCGAGACGCTGGTCGTGTGCGATGGTGTTTCTCACTCGCAAAATCCCGACTTGGCTGCCGCCGCAGCGGCCAATGCGGCTTTGGAAGTGGTTCGCAGCGCGATTGCCAGCCAGTCGTGGAATCACACGCACGATCTAGTCACCGCCGCTTTGAATGCGGCCCGAATTGCGGTCCGCTCGGTTCCCTTCGCCCAGTCTTCGGACGCAGATCCGCCAGAATCGACGATCGTCCTCGCCGTGCGCCGTGGCCAGCGTGTGAGCCTGGGGTGGGTCGGCGATAGTCGCGCTTACATCATTGCCTCCGAAAGCGCGCAGCAATGCACCGTGGATCACTCCTGGTTGAACGAGGAGGTCGACGCCGGTAAAATGTCGCTCGCCGATGCCTTGCGTTCGCCGCTGGCGCATGCGTTGACGCGTTCGCTGGGCGGGCCGGCCGATAGCTCGGACGAGCCGTCTCAACTCGACTTCGAATTGCCGTCAGGCCCGAGCTATCTGGTGCTTTGCTCCGACGGACTGTGGAACTACCTGCCGGATGCCGTCTCGCTGGCCGTGTTGATTCGCGGTCAGCCGGCAGAAGCCGATGCCCTGGCGCGTGCCCGATCGCTGGTGAAATTTGCTTTGGAACGCGGCGGACACGACAATATCACTGCCGCCGTACTAATGTGTCAGAACCGATCCGAGAATCCTGAGATGGCCCGCGATTCTAACGGGATCGTTCCGGTTCCCGGATAGACACCTAGCCGAAAGAAGCTGCATGACTGCGTTTTCCGGTCAGGTATCGCAAAATCAGTATCTCGCGCCAGGCGCCGATCTGGTGCATGCCGTGATGAGCGTCACGTCGAGTTCGGCGACTGCTACTGGGGCTGCCCTCGGCTCCCGTGGCTCGGGCCGCCGCCCACAGCAAACGCTGGTCGAGGCGTTGATTGTCGATTGCTCCGGCTCGATGGGCGGCGAAAAGATCAGGCAAACGCGCCTGGCCGTCAGCCAAGCCATTGACCTACTCCACCCAGACGCTTGGTTCTGCGTGATCGCCGGCACGGACACTGGAAGGGTTTGCGTGCCGCTGACTCAGGCCACGCCCGAGAACCGTCTGTCGGCGCAAAAGGCAGTGCGACACCTCGGCTCGTCAGGCCCGACGGCCATGTCCACCTGGCTGCGAGCCGCACTGGCCGAATTGCGCAAAAAGCCTGACGGCATACATCATGCTTTGCTGCTGACCGACGGCAAGGATGAAGGCGAACGCGAATCGTCGCTGGATGCCGCACTGACCGAGTGCGAAGGCCACTTTCAATGCGACGCCCGCGGCGTGGGGACCGATTGGGAGCCGGCCCAATTACGAAAGATATCGGCCAGGTTGCTCGGCACGCTCGACATCATTCCCAGCCCCGACCAGATCGAAGCCGACTTTCGTCGCGTCATCGAAAACGCAATGGGCAAATCCGTCAGCAACGTGTCGCTGCGGCTGTGGACGCCGGTGGGGGCCAAAGTTGAGTTCTGTCGATTGGTCTATCCCGAGCAGTTCGATTTGACCGGTCGGGCGATCGTCGATCCAAAGAACCCGCAGGTGCGAGATTATCCGACGGGCGCTTGGGGCGAGGAAAAACGGGATTACCACCTGGCGATTCGCGTCACGCCGGGCAAGGTTGGTCAGCGGATGTGTGCCGGCCGCGTAAGCCTGGTTATCGTCGAACGCGGGCAAGAAACCAAAGTCGCCGAGGCCATGATTCTAGCCGTTTGGACCGACGACGAAGCACAGTCCGCATTGATTCATCCCGCCGTGGCTCATTACACGGGACAAGTCGAGTTGGCCAGTGCCATTCAGGAAGGACTCAAGGCGCGCGATCAAGGCGACGAAGTCCAGGCGACGAAGTTGCTCGGGCGAGCCGTACAAATCGCCGCGACTTCGAACCCCGAAACCATGAAGCTGCTCCGCAAAGTGGTCGAAATCGAAGACGAGCGGCAAGGAACGGTCAAGCTGCGTCGTGATGTGAAGAGGGAAGATGAGTTCGCGCTCGATACCCGCTCCACCAAGACGGCCCGCGTCCAGAAACCGTCGTAAGAGCGCGCGGCATCGCTTGCAGTCACAGTTATGTGTCTCCGGTTTGTTGGCAACGGCGGATTCGGAAAATGTTTACTTGTCCTGCAAATCATCCTTCTGAAACGCCCGAATTCTGCTCGGTTTGCGGCCTTGAGATTCCGGGCACCGCGCCGACGACATCGACGTCAGAAGTGTCTGGCTCGGTCATTGAGGCACAGCTTGTCGCGCCACCTACCGCCGGCGATGGTCGCGAAAGGTGTCCCGACTGCGCCGCGCCGCGTGACAACGATCAGCATGTGTTCTGCGAGGTCTGCGGATACAACTTCGTGACGCGCGTCGCCGGTTCCGGTCCGCCGCGGCCCTATGTGCCAGCTCCCACGGCGAACAGCCCGTCCGCGGAATTGGCGAAATCGCTCGACAAAGCCCCAGCCGATTCGGCAAATTCTGCGGTAGAGAGCGCGACGCCCGCATCCGTTCCGACATGGCTATCGCCGCCGTCAAACGTGCCGGGCGAACCGGAAACGCAAACGTCGGCCGCTGCGTCGGCCGCTGCTGCCCGCTGGGAGTTAACGTTGACCGTCGACGCCAATCTGTACGGCACACCCAATCCCGACGCTCCGGCAGGCCAACCGCCGCGGAAGTTCCGGCTATTCGATCGCGAGACGATGATTGGCCGGGCTGGCACGGATGTGCGTGTGCAGGTGCCCGTGCATGGTGATGCGGGCGTCTCGCGACGGCACGTGCTGTTGATTGAAGGCCCCCGTGGTTCGCTGGTGCTGCGCGATCTGAACTCGGCCAACGGCACGCAAGTCGATGGGGTCGATGTGCTCCCCGGCGTTGACACATTGCTGCACGACGGCGCGGTGATTGCCGTAGGTGCTTGGACCGCGGTCGTCGTCCGCGCGATCGACGTCTCGTAAGAAGACTCACATGGCCACGACAACTATCCAACCGTCGAACGCACCGAGCCGGCGCAAAACTCCGGAAAATGCGCTGCTATCGGTCATGCGAGATCCCCGGAAAGTACTCGCCTGGGTGAGCGTCACGCCAAACTGGCTGCGAACCGCGTTCGTCGTGAATGTTTTCCTGTCGGTGACCTTCGCGCTGGCGATTCGGCACGCGGCCGAAGGGCAGTACCAGGCCGTCAAAACCATCGCGAAGGACGCCGCGCCCAGCATCCTCGCCGGACAGGGAATGCGGGCAAGTCTGGCCGACATGCACAGCAACCTGGCCAACGAATTGCTCGCCGAGCCGGGTAAAGGCAAACGAGCCGCCGACGATTTCAACAAACGGCGTTCCGAGGCAGCCGAAGACCTGCTCGCGGCGGCGCGGAACATCACCTACACCGGGGAGGTGCCTCCGGTGCGGACCGTTCTGAACGAGCTGCCGCGCTACGAGGAATTTGCGGCCCGTGCACGACTCTTGCACGATCAACGCAACGCCCAGTTCCTGGCTCAACATCAGGCGGCCGACGAAATCGTTCGGACGAAGCTGCTACCGGCGATCGATGATCTAGTCGCGGTCAATCAACGAGAATTGGACCGAGCGTACCAGACGGAAAAAACGGCTGCGATGGTGGCCTGGCAACTCGTACTGTGGACCGGCGCCGCGCTGCTGGCCGCGATTGTCGGCTTGAAAGTCCTGCTGTATCTGCGCATGCGTCGTGTCGTCAATCCGCCGCTGCTAACCGCCGCCGTGCTGACGGCCGGTGGTTGGCTGTGGGCACTTGTCGCGTTGTTGCAATCGAGCTCGGATATCAAGGTGGCCAAGCAAGATGCCTTCGACAGTATCGCCGTGCTCGAAGCCGCGCGGGCCACTGCCTACGAGGCCAACGGCGACGAAAGCCGCTGGCTGCTCAATAAGATGCAAGGGGGTAAGCCGGATCAGATCCAGTTTTACGCCAACTCCTTTCAGGAGAACGCTGCAAAGATCGCGGCGACTCCCAGCCATTTGAGTGGTGTGGAATTGCTTGCGGAAATCGATCGCGTGCAAAAGTCCCCCGCCGCATTGACGGGCTATTTGGCCCGCGAACTCAACAACATCACGTTTCCCAATGAGTTTGTCGCGGCCAAGGAGACACTGCAAAAATTTCTGGATTATCTCAAGATCGACCAGCAGATTCGCGACCTCAAAGATGAACAGCAGGCGGTGGAATTGTGTCTCGGCACCAAACCCGGCCAGTCGAATTGGGCCTTCGAACAATTCGATGCCGCGCTGTCCAAAACGAACAAGATCAACCGATCGTACTTTGCGTCCAGCCTGGCCGACGCCACAGGCTGGCTGGCGGGGCTCGACTGGCTCTTGCCGCTCGGCTTGGCCCTCGCGGTCAGTCTGCTGACATTCCTGGGCCTGCGACCGCGACTTAATGAATACGCGATTTAC
This sequence comes from Isosphaeraceae bacterium, assembly GCA_049579985.1. Taxonomy (GTDB): domain Bacteria; phylum Planctomycetota; class Planctomycetia; order Isosphaerales; family Isosphaeraceae; genus Aquisphaera. Next base: position 10,912 of record JBAUOX010000490.1, read on the forward strand.
TGACAGGCTGCCTACGAAGTTAGACGCTCAGGGCACGCCCGCGCCGTGTACAAAGAGCGCCGCCGGCAGGCTCTTGGGCTGGGCTTCCTTGTGACGGACAAAGTAACCCGACACCGGCTTGTCTCCCAAGGCAATCGATCTCGGCGTCAAAGCACTCGACGTCAGCCGTCGGCGAATCGATGACGGAGGGAAAAGGGGTCATCACTGAATATCGCTTTCTTAACCCCAAAGCCGCCTGTATCAAGCGTTTACGTGCATGTCCTCGAGGCTCTCCGCCTCTCAAACGGTCGATATTAGAGATGTCCTTTTTTCCCTTCCTACCGAACGCCCGTCCAGTGCCGGTGAAAAGGTGGTCTTGTACAGGCTGGTTCGGGCAGTGGTTTCCTGACCGGCCCGGTCTCTGCGACCCCAGGTCTCCCAGTCCCCGACCGTCGGCGCGTCACGTGGAGACCTCCGGTGGGTCGAACGGCGGGGTCGAGAGACCCTCGCCGAACGAAACAGATTCGCAACGACAGCGGTCGGGATCAAAGGGGAGGTCAAGACCAACTTTGCAGCATGCCAGCTCGAGGTTGCTTTGGCCAATTGTGTTACTGCCAATTGAACGGTACTGGGTTTAGCCTCTGACTCGCTGGGAAACGCGCTCATGAATGCTCTTGCGACGCCCAGTCTTCGAGGAACTCCAGGTGCTCCTTGTGCTCGGCATCCACGCCGATGATGTTGGCCAGGCGGATGATCCGGCGGACCCAGGCCTGCTCGGTCTGGTCGAACTTGTTGAGCGGGCTGTTCTCGATGGCCGCGGACCAGAAGTGCAACTCCGCACCGACGATGTCGTGGATCGTCCGTTCCTTGGTAATGATCTGCTCGCGCACTTCCGGTGCAAGTTCCAGCTTCTTCTTGCGTTCCGGATTCAAGTCGCGAATCTGGCGGAGCGCCTCATCGACCCTGGACATGTGGCGCTCGATTCGGATCTCCAAGGGAGACTTTGGCACCCCCTCGGCCGGTTTGGGGACTGCCGGAGCGGAAGCTCCCGAATCGGCAGGCGTCGCCCGGTCCGCATCGGTGGCTGGAGCGCGAGTGGAGAAAAGGTCCAGCAGCGCCGTGGCTCCGTCGCGGAATTTCGCGAGGTGCCGGAGGATGAGCTGGTAGGTGACCGAGCGGCCCTCGGGAATCTGAGGCGTCGCAGTCGCGCCGGCCTGAGAAGCTCCTGCGCGGTCTTTCTCGACGTCACCACTCGGATCGTTAGCCACCGCGCCCATGCGGTCTTCCCTCCAAGTCGCCACGCGCAGGGTCAAGGACATGGCAACCAGGTTACGTCAGTTTCGAGACGAAAACAATGACATTCAGGCTGCCGCGCCCGAGGCGCCCACGGAAACCCGAGTCGGAGTCACGACGCGAGGAACTCGTAAGCACTCGCAGTCTCGCTTATCCTGAAAACAAGCGGCAGGAAAGCGAGAGACTTCCAGGGCATGATATGGCATCGACCCCCAGGAGGATGCCCTCCGCGGCGGCAACATCGACAAGGCCGCAGAGCCGGAAAGCCTCCAGGGGATCCTCCGCGTCTCGTCCGACTCGGGAGCGATCGTCGTCTTGGCATCTTGATCATGGTCATGGGATGGCTCTGGCCGCGTCGGAAGTCGTCCTGATTCGAGCCACCTTCGCGGCTTCGCCCTCTTCGTCAGCAGTGAGCGGGCCGTCGGCCGACGGCCCGGACTGCCTCGACGATCAGCCCCAAACAGGCCAGACCGGACGCTCCCAGGGAGACGGCGCCGGCGGCACCCAGCCACGCCGGCCGGTAGGCGAATGTCACGCGGCTGGGTCCGTGCCCTTCGAGCCGAACGGCCTGAACCCCGATCTCGGCGCGGACGACGGGATGTTCAGGGCCCTCATTGACCGACGCGAACCAGCCCGGATAGTACGTCCGGTTGATCACCAGGTCGCACGTCCCATCGTGTTCCACGAACGCCGTCCGGCCGTCCCACGAGATCACCTTCGCGATGGTGGCGATCGGCCCGGCCGAGGCCGGCGGCTGGTCGACGGCTCGATACCAAACCGCCTGGATATCAGGATCGAAGCTGACGCCCGAAAGTAAGGCCCGCTCATGGGCAGCAACCCGGACGCGAATTGCCGCCCGCGCCGCCGGAAACGGTTCCGGGTAGCGCACGAGCCTCCATCGGGCCCGGCCAGGCGCGCCGGGAGGCTTGTAAACCAATCGATCCAGAACGGGGTCAGCGCATTCCATCAGCGTGGCCGCCTTCGCCTGATCGACCGGACCGTCCCAGATGCCGTGTGTCACGCCATAGCGCCTCAGCCTGGCTAGCCCGGCGGCCGAAAATGCCTCCCCACGCCGAGTGGCCAGCTCGAGATCCGGGTGGGGCGGAGGGGCGGCGAGGCCCGTGTAAGGGAAGATCGGCGCTGCGCCGGCGCGGATGGGCAAGTCGTGGACCAGCCCCGCGACCCGGGCCATTTCCGGCTCCGCCGACAGTCCGGCCAGCACCGGACTCTGCGATGGAAGGTCAACGGCCCATCCCCAGACGGTGGTCGAAGTGTAGTAGAGCCATCCCAGCTCCGCAGCCGTGGCCAGCACGAGCACCCAGGCCAGGGCGCGGCGCCGGCGCCACGCCAGCAAGAGCGCGGTGGCCACAACCCAGGATAGCGCGGCGGAGCCCATGACCAGAGCAAACCGCGAGCCGCCCAGCACGGCACGATGATCGTGCCGCAGCGACCAGGAGACCGCCCAGCCCGCGGCCGCTATCGCAAAGACCCAAGCCATGGCCAGGCCCCGCCGGATTGAAGCCGGCCCGGCCGCGCGGTCGAACCCCGCACCCGCGGCCAGGCAGAGGCCCAGGCTGGACAGCACGACGTAACGCCCCGGCGCGCGGAACCAACCGAAACCCGGGACCTCGAGCACCACAGCGTACGCCGCCGGCCAGGCGCGCGGCAGCACCGCCAGGATCAGGCTCACGGCGATGATGCAAAGCCAGGGAGCCAGGCGGCCATCGCGCCGGCCGCCGCCCAGGGCGAGGAACGCCAGCAGCAGCGGCATCGTGCCAATGGAGAAGCACGCCTCGTAACCCGAAGTCCCCTGCTCGTACCAGTAAGGCGCCTCCGGACCACTCGGGATTCCGCGCAAGAACCCGGGGATGGCCAGCTCAGCCCAGTGTGCCGGCGGGAAAGCGAAAAAGGCCAGTTCCGAGAACGACCTGTGTGTGAACCCCACGAATCGAGCCAGCTCCCAGCTCGCGAGCAGTTGAACACTTGCCAGGGCTGCCCCCCAGCCGAGGGCTAGGATCAGGCCGAGAACTCTTCGCCGGGGCAGGCCATCACGCGCCGCTCTCCAGGTTCCTAGCAGCAGGACCAGTGCGGCGGTCCACATTTGCAACTGGAAATGCCCGAGCGTCAACTGTGCGCCCCAGGTGACGGCCAGCAGGATGATACCCAGCAAGCGGCCGGTGCAGAGGTGCCATTCGGCAACCAAGACGGCCAGGGTCAGGTACGGCAGCGCATGATAGAACGGCTCGTGCGTGGAGTGGATGGCCTGGAACCCGCAGAATGTAAACGCGAGTGCGGCAATGGCCGCGCCCCGGGGCGAAATCCGCAGGAAGCGGGCGTAGGCATAGGTCGCGGCCGCGAGGAAGAGATAATGCAGCCACATGGCCATGCGATAAGCGGTCGAAATGCCGGCGATCGAATAGATCAGCCAGTTGGGAGGGTAGAACGCGGCAACGTGGCTCTCGGCGAGGAGGGGAATGCCCAGGCCGAATCGATCGCTCCAGAAGGGCAACTGACCGCGGGCCAGAAAACGCGCGAACTCTTCCTTGAGCGGTCGGTAAAGCCGGTCAGGGTCGCCGCCGACGGGCTCGAACCCGACCAGCAGCCCGCCCACCAGCAGCCCCGCCAGGCCGACCGTGACGACCGCGGGACAGAGCAGCCGCCGGAGGGTCCAATGCATCAAGCCGGTATCCTGATTGCTGGTGAACGGCCCGCATTTTGCAAACGCCCTTCGACGGCCGGGACATCGATCTGAGGCGAGGGCTTTCTTGGCGCGTGAATTCGCGTCCCAACCACGGTAAACTATCGTAATGTCTTCAGATGCAAGACGAAATGCAATTGGGGATTGGTCTTCGATGGCATTTTCCCGATCCTGAGCACGGTGCGACCATGCCGGGAGCGAGGGAAGGCCAGGGAACCTGACATAAGACCCGGCCAGATTTCGGTTTACACTCGCCCCATAGAGAAGGATCGCCCGGTTCTGGGACGATCCTTGTGTAATTCAAGGAGGGCAATTCCCATGCTCGCGATCAAGTGCCCGGCTTGCGGTGCGGAAGGACGAGCTCCCAAGGAGAAGATCCAGACGCGCCTGGTCTGCAGGAAGTGCCTCAAGGTTTTCCATGTGACGCCCTCCGGCAAGACGGTCCTGGGAGAGCCACCGGAGACCGGCCAGACGTCGACCGCGGTTTCTCGTGCAAAGGCCGCGCCCGACCCCGGTGAGAAAGTTGACCAGTGGTTTGATCGCGCTTCGAAGACGTTCTTCTCACCGACGAGCTTGATCCTCACCATCGGTCTCATCCTGCTCGCGGTGGCAGCGGCCTTTTTCACCCCCCGGCGTCCAGAGAGTCTCCAGGATCGCGTGGCCAGGGCGGCCAGGGCCGCCGTGGAGGGAGATCTGCAGACCATCCGGGAACTGGCGGCCGCCGGAACTGCCGGCGGCGTCCTCCCGTGGTACATCTCGATCCGGCCCCAGTGCGACGGGCTGTTGCAGCGATTGGGCACAAGAAAGCTGGCCGTCGAGACGGAGGTCAAGCAACAGGATCCTGCTCAGAAGTGGGCCGATGTGGTCGCGCACGTGAGCATCGAAGAAAAGGAGGAACTGGAGCGAAGCGGCAACGTCTTGCCCGACGCGTCGATCGTCCTGACTCCGACCAGCCAGCCCGTCTCCCTGCCCATGGCCTGGAAGTCCGAAGGCCGGGCGGGATGGCGGCTGGACGGCAACCGCACGCTGGAGCTCTCCAAGGCACAGCCGTGAGAACCCGGCCGGTTGCCACGGCGCGGTTGCTGCGGCGCGGGGGGCCTGGCTCGAAGTGCCGTCCCGGTTGCAAGATGCAGCGGAGCATGCAGGCGTGATGCGGCTTGACGAGCCAGGCCGTTGCAGCTACGATGGCCCGGTCTTTCGGCACCGATCCTTCATCAACGACCCCATAGCTAAAGCTAGGGGCTTGGAGAAGGGCTGATCCAACGCAAGCGTTGACTAGGGGGCTTTGATGTTTCGGCACCAGAGCAGACGCGAAGCGGGCTACCGAAAGCACGTCCCGGACGCTTTTCCAGTCCGGACCGCTGCCGGCCGCGCCCAAGCCGACGACGGGAAACCGTCTAAGCCTGCCTCGCAACCCCGAGGAGAGAACACGGGAGACCGGCCCGGCCGCATGTCGGCACTCTCCGGTCATTCGTCCGGCCTCGTCGTGAGACGCGCCGGTTTCTTTTCTGGGTTTTCTTTCTCTAACGGAGGCGCGGCTCCTCCCGGGCACCACTTGTGGTCGGCCTGAAGACAGGGGTCCCCGCCGCGAAGGAATTGATGGAGAACCCACAGCGCTCCTTTTCCGATTTCTCGGTGGGTCCGTGGTGGAGCTGCCGATGATGGTCTGAGCTCACGGTCCCCCCATAGGGAGGGAGTCCGGGCACTCGCGTGCGGGTGCCGCTGTCGAGCCTCTTTCCGTACCAGCGAGGTGGGAACTCTAGCCGATGCCGCCTTTCGACGGACTTCAGGATTTGGTCAAGCCCGATGTGCCCCTGGCCCCCCTCATTTGGTTTCGCCTGGGCGGGCATGCCTCGTTTTTCGCCAAGCCGCGCACCCTCGACGACCTGCTCGCGGTCCTGAAACGGGCTCGCGATGCATCAGTACCCCTCAAAATCCTGGGGGGAGGATCGAACGTCCTGGTGCGCGACGGCGGCGTCGATGCCCTGGTGATCCATCTGGAAAGCCCGTTCTTTTCCGATGTTGCCATCGTGGAGAATACCGTCACGGCGGGCACCGCAGTGCCGCTGACGGCCTTGATCTCGCAGACGGCCCGGGCAGGCCTGGCCGGCCTCGAGATCTTGACCGGAATACCCGGCACCGTGGGGGGGGCCCTGCGTGGCAATGCGGGCAGCCGCCAAGGCGCCATCGGCCAGTTCGTGCGGCGTGCCACCGTCCTGGATACGGCTGGCGAGATCCAGGTCCGCGAGCGCGACGACCTCAGCTTCGCCGACCGGACGTCCAACCTGGACGAGCCGGTTATCGTCTCCGCGGAATTCGAGCTCGGCCGCGAGGATCCGGAATCGGTCGTCCGCCGGATGCGCCGGATCTGGATTGTCAAGAAGGAAGGCCAACCCTACGGACATCAATCGTCCGGATGCATCTTCAAAAACCCGTCGCCGGACGTCTCAGCCGGGGCGCTCATCGATCAGGCCGGTCTGAAGGGGGCCCGGTTCGGGGGAGCCGAGGTGTCGGATCGCCATGCCAACTTCATCTTCGCCCACCCGGGGGCCAAGGCGTCCGACGTCCTCCACCTGATCGAGCAGATCCAGCAGCGGGTCTGGCAGCAATTCGGCTACGAGTTGGAAATCCAGCTCCAGATTTGGTAAAGTCTCTGATCGGGCGTCATCTCCGCCTGCCGGCCCGCAGGCGTCAGCAAGCCCTCCGACTCGTCATAATGCGCCTTTCCGTGAGGCAATTTTCCTCTCTGCTCGGGCGTCATCATGAGGCGCCCCGCGAAACCGCGTAGCGGCGTCGGAGGACCATGGGCGATGGTGTACCGCGAAACTCCTCGAATCGCCGCGAAGGACGGGCGGCTCGACGGAGTGATCGACGACGCGGACTCACGGCCCCGGCTCCGGCGTTTCGATTTCGTGCGGTCGGAAAGACAGCTTGACCTCCCACGCGTCCTGCTCGCGTCCTGTCTTGTCGTGGCCGGCCTGACCCTGATCGGCTACCTGGGAACGCAGGCCCTGCGTACCATGGTCCGCTGGCTCCATCAGCAACCTCAGTATCAGGTCAAGTTCCTCGATATCCGACTCCAGGACGAGCCGCCCGCCTGGTTCCGCGGCGGCGCCCAGGCCTTCCTGCGGCAGGTTCGGGAGAATGCCAAGGAAGCGGAAGTTCTTCCGGTCCTGGATCTCGAGACAGAACGGATCGACCGGGACTTCAGACTCTTCCCCTGGGTTGATGACGTCACACGCGTCGAGTATCCCCCCCAGGGCATCACGGTCCATCTTGTCTACAAGCAGCCGGTGGCAACGATCCCGTTTCCCCCCGGAAAACATGTGATCCTGGACCGTAACGGCCACATCTTGCCCGGGGAGGATATCGATACCGTAAAACTTGGGCCTCTGATCAGGATCACCGGTACAGGCCTGGATCAACCCGCGACCGACAATCGGCCGGGCCGGGTCTGGAGATCATCCGCCCCCGCCGCCGAGGCCTCACGGCTGGAACGTTGCGTCCTGGGAGCTGCAAGGCTCGCCGGGTTTCTCCAGGAAACCGATCGAGCCAGGGAGGCCGTCCCGCTCAGGGCACTCCGCGTGCTGGCTATCGTCGCGACCGATCGCCGTGGCTTGTTCATTCAGAACGTCGAGGGCACTATGATCTACTGGGGCGAGGCGCCCGGATCGGAAGCCAGCGGAAACCTCAAGGCCAAGGAAAAATGGGAGATGCTGAAAAAATGGGCGACGTCGTCGTCCCGTCGCATTCTTCCGTCCGGCGATTACTGGATGTTTTCGCGAACGGAGCTCAAGCCGGTGGAAACCGGTCGAGCGCATTGATGCACCCTGGTAGTGTCAGATTGAATTCTCGTCGGGACATCGGGGCGACCGGCCGTCCTATTGAGATTGGAAAACGTCGTCGCTCCCAAGAATTCGCCGCCGGGGACACGCACACGCCGGAAGCTGATGGGATCAGAGGAGATCAAGCACCATGGCCAACCGCCTTGGCTCGATGTGGTTGAATCGTGTTTCCCAGTTGACCGGCCCGACGCCCACCGGGCGGTTCAGCAAGTTTGCCCTCCTTGTCCCGCGAATCAATGCCCTCGAGCCGGTCTTCGAGCCGCTCACGGACGACGAGCTCAAGCACCGGTCACACGAGCTACGGCTCCGCGCGCGCCAGGGAGATTCGCTCAACTCCCTGCTGGTCGAGGCCTTCGCACTTGTCAGGGAGGCGGCCAAGCGGACAATCGGCCAGCGCCACTTCGATGTCCAGATCCTGGGCGGAATCGCCATCCACAACAAATGCATCTCCGAACTCGAGACCGGTGAAGGCAAGACCCTGGTCGCCACCATGCCGGCGTTTCTCAATGCCTTGCCGGGCAAGGGCGTGCACGTCGTGACGGTCAACGACTACCTGGCCCGCCGCGACGCTGAGTGGATGCTGCCCATCTACAACCTGCTAGGGATGACTGTCGGCTGCATCCAGACGGGGCAGTCCGACGGTTCGCGCCGCGCGGCCTATGCCAGCGACATCACCTACGGAACCAGCAAGGAATTCGGCTTTGATTTTCTTCGCGACGAGCTGAAACGGCTCCAGCTCGGGGATACCCACCGCAAGTCGTTCGAGCAGGTATTCCTGGGCAGTGGTGGCCACATGGAATCAGAGCTGCCCGTCCAGCGCACGCACTTTTATGCCGTCGTGGACGAGGCTGACAGCATCCTGATCGACGAGGCCCGCACACCGCTGATCATCGGGGCCAACAACCAGCCGACCCAGGAAGAGGCCGCCGCCTATTACGGAGCCGACCAGCTTGCCGAGACCCTGGTGCGAGTCAAGGATTACAAGTACGACCCGCTGGAGCGGAAGGCCGAGCTGACCGCCCCCGGCCGCCGCAAGGTGCAAGCCCGCGGGGTACATCCGGCGTTCGTCACGCTCACGGTCGATGGCCTCTACGAGTATGTGGAACGCTCGCTTCGCGCCCAGATTGCCTATCTTCGCGATCGCGACTACGTGGTGCACGAGGGCGAGATTGTGATCGTCGACGAGTTCACGGGACGCATGATGCCCGGCCGGCAATGGCAGGACGGCCTGCACCAGGCCATACAGGCCAAAGAGAAGCTGGAGATCACGCTCGAGACAATCACCGCGGCGCGGGTGACCGTGCAGGACTTTTTCAAGCGCTACGACAAGCTGGCCGGGATGACCGGAACGGCGATCTCCGACGGTCCCGAGCTGAGGCGCATCTACAAGGTCGGCGTGATGAAGATCCCCACCAACCGACCCTGTCGCCGCGTCTGGCTCCCGGACCGGATCTTCTCCACCGAGGAGGAGAAGTTCCGGGCGGTCGCCGACCAGATCATCGAGTGGAACAAATCGGGTGTGCCGGTGCTGATCGGCACCCGTTCCATCGAAAAATCTGAGAAGCTCAGCCGGTTGCTTGCAGAAGCCGGAATCGAGCATCAGATTCTCAACGCCAAGAACCATGAGATCGAGGCGCAAATCGTGGCCCAGGCCGGCCAGGTCGGCAAAGTGACGGTCGCCACGAACATGGCCGGCCGCGGTACCGACATCAAGCTCGGCGAGGGGGTCGCCGCGCTCGGGGGCCTGCACGTCATCGGCACCGAGCGGCATGAAGCACGCCGGATTGACCGCCAGCTCTCCGGCCGGTGCGCCCGCCAGGGCGACCCCGGTTTCGCCCAGTTCTTCATCTCGCTCGAGGACGAGATCATCGAGGCCTTCGGTGAGAAGCCAGCCGCCCGCATCCGCAAGAAGTACGCCGGCCGGGGTGAGCTCACCAGCATCCGCATGCGGCGGCTCTTCGTCGCCGCGCAGCGGAAGAAGGAGCGGCAGCATTTCAAGGACCGCAAGCTGCTGATGCACTACGAGAAACAGCGGGCCGAGATGCGCAAGAACATGGGCCTCAACCCCGTGCTCGGCTGAATGCCGCGTTTCCCAAGGAGGCGTGGGGCGTGGGGCCGTAGTGCGCCGGGCGAGATCAAGTCATCCCTAGCCCCTTCATCGCCGCCGTCATGGGATCGGCGTAGAAGATGGGATCAACCCTCTCTACCACGTCACCGGAGACTTCCAGGAAGCTCCTCTTGTTCTCCAGGGGGATCAACGCCCGGCGTGCGCCGTTGTCCATGCCGACCTGGAGCGGCTCGGACAGGGATTTCACCGCTTTGATGTTCCCCTGAATGCTCAGGTCGCCCAGGATCATCAGACCAGGCTGGACCGAGTGCCGCTTGACTGCCGAGTAGATGGCGACGACCAACGCGATCCCTGCTTCGCAGGGGACTCGGTTTGCCAGGAGGTCGATGGCCTCGATATGGAAGTCAGTTGTGTCCACAGCCTGAGCAATGCCCATCTTTCCCTTCTGGCTCTGGAGATAGGCGAACGCACGGTTGATCGACTCCCGCATAGTTCCCTCGATACCCCCTGCGATCTTGAGTTTGCCGGTCCCCGGCGAGCAGCCGATCTCCAGGCGATAGAGGCCGACCTTGCCCTGGTCATCCACCGACGATGCATAAACCGACCCTGGAGCCAAGGGGTCGGTGGAGATCATCTCCTTGCCACCCTGCTCGGGAACGCCGACGAACCGCTCTTCTCGGGTCTCGTTATCGATGTAGCTGAAGGAGGTCTGGTGGTACTCGAACGACCCCATCTTCTTGAGTTGCTCTTTGACCCGCCTTCGCCCTTCCAAAGCCAACTCGGCCAACTCGGCCAACTCCTGACCGGACAGCTCACCGTGCGGGTAGAGCAGCTTGACCAGCCCCGAGACCGTCTTGCGGACAGCTTTCACGTCACGGGCATTGAGGTGGGAGCCCAGCGAGTAATGCCGGTCAATGATCTCCGTGAAGTTGTGCTTGCGGAGTTCTCGTAATGCTTCTGCCAGGTAGTCCACCACGAACCCGTAATGGTCCGTGAAGAACTCGACCCGCATCTTGGGGATTTCCCAGCCGGGGATGTAATAGTGGATGCGGTCGAGGAATGCCATGTCCTCCCTGATCACGTCAGGCATGGGCACGAACAGGTGCGACGACCGGACCATCACCTCGACAGGCTGGTTGGTGTTTCCGAACATGGCGAGAGACGCCTGTCCCGACAAGGCGTCTTTGCCTCGGGCGAACATACCCGACTCGCAGTAGGTCTTGAGCGTGGTCACCACCTCCTTGGGCATCTTCTGGAGGTCGGCGACCTCGTCGAAGGCAATAGCGTCCCAGATGCCGACAAGCCCCATCTTGCCGGTGGCCATGTTGTAAAACAGGTTAGCGACCGTTGTCGGCCCGGTCAGCAAGATGACGTAGGGGGAAAGTTCCTGGTAGGCGTAGCTCTTGCCGGTTCCCCTCGGTCCGAGTTCGACGAGGTTGTAGTTTGTTTCGCAGAGGGGCAGCAGGCGCATCAGGAACAGCAGCTTCAGCCGCCGCTGGAAGTGGGACGGTTCCAGTCCGATGCTGCGAATCAGCAGGTCAATCCACTCGTCTGAGGATAACTGGCGGCGGCAGTCCCGGTACTCGTCCAGGTCGAAGGTTGCAAGCTGGATCGGCTTGAGGTCATCGATCCAGAACGGACTCCTCTTGCCTGTCGCTTCCTCGTCGTATTGGTGCCGGATGTCAATCTGTGCCCAGATGCCGCCCATCAGCAGGCGATCGAAGTCCCGGAGGTAATGCTCGGGAATATGGACGTACTTATGCCCGAAGTTGACCAGCTCCGCCCAGTGCTTGTCGTCGTCGGACAGGTATCGAACCTTGATCTTGTCGATGAGCGTGTGCTTGCCCTTATCCTTGACGATCGACTGGACCTTGTTGGCTTCGTCGGGACGGACGAAGTTCGAGGAAATGGTCGTGTTAACCACCCGTAGCCCGGCGTCGATAGCGGCGGGGTCGTCGGTGGCACAGTATTTCCCGAGCAAGTACTCCAGGACGAAGACCGGGACGTTGGAGCCGACCTTCACCTTGCGTACCAGATCCTTGCGGACGACCTTCCCGGCGAAGACCTGAGTCGATTTCTGATCAAGGTCCGACATGGAAGCACCTTCAGATGATGTTGGTAACTTCGATCTTCTCCATGCTGGCGAGTTCCGCCCCGCTGGTTGCATCGAGGAGGCTGACGCTCACCGTTTTCTGTCCAACTTTATCCACATCGACCATCAGGGTCACAGTATCAGGCTCGATCTGCTTGCCGTCGGTTGACGAGGCACGGAGTTGCACGTCACCCGTGGCTTGCTCGAAGCCGTACGAGGCGCTGACGGGCACCGAGAGGCACTTACCCTTCGCGCGGATTTCGACTCGCACC
>JBAUOX010000491.1:0-4302 GCA_049579985.1 Isosphaeraceae bacterium
GATGTGGGCGTTGAGCCTGGCGCAGGCGCGGACTCGGATGCCGACGCAGCGGAATCGCCACGTCGAGCGCTGGCCGACGGCAGGATCTGCTGAGCCGAGACCGCTGAGGCCGCGAGTGCGGCCCCAAGGATCGTCGTGGTCAATGCCGAAGTTGTGCGACGCAAGCCACGCCTCCTTGCTTTGCTGAGACTTGCCTTACCAGATGGATCGACTCGTTTGGGACTCGAATCGAAAAGCGGCCAGTCCGTGCCAGTGTTCTAGCACGAGGCTGCCAGGACTGGTTTGATCATTACCCCGGCACGAAAGAAACGCATTGTAGGTCAGGCTTTCCAGCCTGACTCCGAGCCTTGTCAGGCTGGAAAGCCTGACCTACTTCCTTGCCGGGGTAATAGCCGAATGGCTGCGATAGTTGGTCGAACGGTGGTCCCGCGATTCCCTTCGCGAGCAAATGGCCAGACGACGCGTGGCAATCCACTCGACGACCGGACACTCAATGTGACAGCCTGATCTTCCTTTTTCCCGATCGTCCGGACGGGATTTGTTGTTTTGGAACGCGCCTGAGTTTCCTCTGGAAACCAGCGATCTGAAACTTTTTCAACGGTCGTCGGGAGCTTGCTCAGACCGACCCGCGACCGATTTCGCTTTCGCTGCTGAAGCTCGAATAGTTGGGAGCTTCATGGGTAATGACAATATCGTGAGGATGGCTTTCCTGGACGGCGGCGGCGGTTACCTGGATGAACCGCGCCTTGGTGCGGAGCTCATCGATGGTTCGGGTTCCGCAGTAGCCCATGCCGGCTCGCAGGCCTCCCATGAGCTGGAAGACGAATTCGGACAGCGGGCCCTTGTAAGGAACGCGGCCCTCGACGCCTTCGGGAACGAGTTTCTGATCAGGTGCAGCCTTGCTATCGACACTCTTGGTTCCGAGATCCTGGCGGTATCGTTCATGCGATCCCTTGGCCATGGCTCCGATGGACCCCATGCCACGATAGGTCTTGAAGCTGCGGCCGCGGTAGATGATTGTTTCTCCGGGGCTTTCAGCCAGGCCGGCGAAGAGCCCGCCGATCATCACACAATGTGCCCCCGCCGCGATCGCCTTGGTGATATCCCCCGAGTAGCGGATACCGCCATCGGCGATGATCGGAACTTTTCCCCCAGCGGCCTTGGCCGATTGGTGGATCGCGGTGATCTGCGGTACGCCGACTCCGGAGACGACCCGCGTGGTGCAGATCGATCCAGGTCCGATACCCACCTTCACAGCATCCGTCCCCGCCTCGATCAAAGCCCGGGTTCCCTCGCCAGTGGCCACGTTGCCGGCGACCACCTGAATGTCGAAGTCACGCTTGATTCGACGCACGGTCTCGATCACGTTCTTGCTGTGACCATGCGCCGAATCGACGATCAAGACGTCGACATCGGCTTCCAGCAGCGAGGCGATCCTCTCGTAATCGTGAACACCGACGGCTGCCCCCACACGCAATCGCCCCCGCGAATCCTTGCACGCGTTGGGATAACGGCGGAGCTTGTCGATGTCCTTGATCGTGATCAGACCTATCAGTCGGTATTCATCGTCCACCAGCAAAAGTTTCTCGACCTTATTTTTCGTCAAAATCCGATCTGCTTCCACGAGGCTGGTGTTCGCAGGAGCCGTGACCAGCTTTTCCTTGGTCATGACCTCCTCGATGCGAAGATCGTTGGACTCGAGAAACCGGAGGTCGCGCCGTGTCAGGATGCCGCGAAGGTAGCCGCTGACGGTGATGGGCACGCCCGAGATATTGTGCCCGTTCATGATATTGCGAGCCTGGCCGACGGTGGCGTCGGGGGGAAGCGTGATCGGATCAACGATGATTCCGTTTTCCGACCGCTTGACCTTGTCGACCTCTCGAGTTTGCTCCTCGATCGACATGTTCTTGTGAATGACCCCTAATCCCCCCTCCTGCGCCAGTGCGATGGCCAGTTCGGCCTCGGTGACGGTATCCATGGGAGACGAGAGGATCGGCAGGTTGAGCGCGATCTTTGTGGTCAGGTGGGTGCGAGTGTCAACTTCGCGGGGCAAGAACTCGGAGTAACCGGGTTCGAGCAAGACGTCGTCAAACGTGATGCCTTGGTAGGCGATGCGGTCGAGCATCGGGAAAAGCTCCGTTCCGGGCCCCGACCGAGAGACCGAGACACCACACGACGTGACGCGCGATCTGATGACCGGCAAACCAACAGACAGGATGAGATCAGGTCAGGTCAGGTCGGGTCAGGCCTGGGGTGCTGGTCAAGGTCGGGTAAGTTCAGTAGCCTTTCCTTGAACATTAAACCCGGGATGGGCAGAGCTGGCAAGGGCAAGTGACTTGCGAATCGAGGCGTCGAGCCGTTTACCTTCCGGCTTAATTTTTCTGGTTTTCACTGCCGCCAGACCATGGGATCCAAACTTCCCGTTGCATCTCCGGTTGGCTTCTCAAGATAATCGCATGGTTGCACTGAAAGCTGGGATGGCCTGCCGCTATTGGCCTTTCGACAGGGGCGACCTGCCGCTAAGATAATGCCTCCATCGTCGCGGAGCGAAAAGGGAGTGTCCACGCCGTCGCCGTCGAGGAAGGATCCTGTGAGTACGGCCATCACCACCGCCGGGTCTAGTACCCGGGCATTGCCACCGGTTCTGGGTCGCTTGCTCAGCGGAACGTTCTGGCTGGCGCTGCGGGTTCCCCTTCAGGTGATCTTCGCGCTCTGGACAACCCGGCTGGTCTTGCAGGCGATCGGACCGGGATTCAGCGGCGCCTACAAATTTGCCTGGGGTTTCGGCTTCTTTCAGATGCTCTTCGAGTTCGGGATCAGTTCTGCGCTGCAGCGCCAGATCTCCGACTCGTGGACCCGCGGGGATCGCCAGGGAGTTGATCGAGCTGTCGCTTGTGGGTTGAACTTCTACGCGGCGATGGCCCTGGTCCAGGTGGCGGCGCTTTTGGGGGTGGCCTACTGGGCTTTGCCCCACTCCAAGTTCGCGGTCGATTCGCGGAGCTTGGTTGCCAGCATGTTCAGTCTGCAGATCCTGGCGGACCCAAGCCATGGAATCTCGGCGGCCGTGGCGGGCGTCATCCAGGAGCGGCAGTGCGCGTTCATCGTCAAACTGCTGTGGCTGCAGGTCCTCACGGCACCCTGCTACGGGCTTTCGGTGGTCGTCTCGAGCGTGCTTCAGGCGGCGCGACGGTATGACTTCATTCCGCGCTTTGAAGTGGCGATCACGATTCTTCGGTTCGTTGTGCTGGTGGTCGGAGTCAGCAGCGGGGTCGATTTCTTCTGGGTGGTTGTTGCCCAGACTGCGGTCCAGGTCTTCCTCTCGCTGGGACCTGGCCTCTGGGTGATGGTTCACGACCTGGGCCACCTGCCGAGATTTCGGGGCGCGCGGCTGGCCGATTACAAGGCGCTGATGCACATCAGTTTCTTCATGGCTTTGATCCAGATCAGCGTGATCATGGCCGACAAGGTGGATACGACGGTCCTCGGCTTCTTGCATCCCGACCCGGGCCAAGCCAACGCCGTCTACGACGTGGTCAGCAAACCCTTCCTGCAACTTCGGCAGACGGGCTGGATGCTGGCCTACATGGTCATGCCGGCCGTGGCCAGCCTGGCGGCCGCCCGCGATCTTCGGGGACTGGAACGGGTCAAGTACGACGGCACCCGCCTGCATATTGGCGCACTCCTGCCGATCGGCCTTCTGGGATGGATCTACGCCGGACCATTCCTGTCGCTCTGGGTCGGCAACCGCCTTGGTTATGATGCGGCCAATGAGGCTTATCTGATGCAGCTCTTCCTCACCGCGGCAATTCCACTGATCCTCTCGGTACCTGTTCAAATGGCTATCGGCATCAACAAGATCGAGGTCATCGCACTGGCCGCCCTGGCGGGTTCGCTGATCAACCTGCCGATCAGTTGCTACTTGACTTACCACATCGGCGTGGCCGGAGTGATCTGGGGCACCGTGCTGACGACCTTCTTCTCGAACCTTCTCGTGCCCGGCCTTTATGTCTTTCATGTGCTCGAGATCGATCCGCGCACTTACCTCAAGCGAACCCTCAGCCCGCCGTTGACCGGTGCCGCGGCACTTATCCTGGCAACCTGGCTGCTCCGGCAGGTCGTGCCGGTCACCTATCCGGGCACCGCTCTTTATACCCGCGCGTTCCCGCTTCTTCTGCACCTGGCAGTTGGCATGTTGGCCTATGCTGTCGGTTACCTCGTGGCCCCCTCGGGCCGCGACGATCTCAGAGAGTTATGGAGCAAGCTACGGCCCCGATAAGGCGGAGCGACCGCAAACTGCGGGGC
>JBAUOX010000492.1:0-5835 GCA_049579985.1 Isosphaeraceae bacterium
CGTGTCGCCCGTGGTTTGCTCCCCTCGGTCGTGGGCGTCCCACCGGGGGCCAGGGAGTTGTCGGTTCCGGTCTCCCCATCCGGATTGACGATGGAAACGTCGGGGTCTCTCAGGTTCCTTGGAAACCCTGGTGGTCATTGTCCGTGCTCTTCGACCCCGGTAGGATCAGGCAGGCTGAGTGGACCAAGAGTAAGTTGCCTGACACGGCCCCCGCCTGTGTCCACGACGAAGGCTCCCGGCGTCTTGTACTTTCGGGGCTCAATCACACGACCTTTGACCTCGCTGTCTACGCTTCGCAGGATGGGTCGCCCCACCACCACGCAAGACTCGCTTCTGGCTGCTGGTCCAGCTTTGCCAGGCGGGATTCGTACCCGCAGGGTTTCAGCGAAAGGTTTCAGAGTTCAAGTCTCTTCCTCCTCTCCAAAGCTTACCTGACGCAAGGACACCATACCTAATTCCCTTCCTCACGGCACCGAGTGCGGATCGCGGCTTCAACCCGATCGACGCAACCCTGTGCATCTTTCTTTACCTCGTGCTCCCAGATCCGGATGACGAGCCAGCCCTGGGAGCGTAGCCTCCGGAAGTTCTCTGCGTCGCGCCGCCGGTTCCCCGCGATCTTTTCGCGCCAATAGTCGCTGAGCTTGTCGCGCGATGGCGAAAACCGCCACCCGTGCCAAAAGTCTCCGTCGATGAATACAGCGACCTTTGCGCGTATGAAGACGAGGTCCGGCTTGCCGGGCAGCCAGTCCGCATGTATCCGGTATCGGAGACCCCTCCGATGGGCCAGTCTCCGGATTTTCAGCTCCGGGGCCGTATTCTTCGAGCGGACGCGTGACATATGGTAACTGCGTTGTTTAGGGGTGAGGTTGTCCGTCATGAAGCCGTCCCTCGTCCCGTCAGGACACAGTGTTGTCAACGCTTCCTCCACCCCTCGGGTCAAGTGCGCGGCTCAGAGCCCGCACTCCAAGGCACTGATAGGCCAACCAAGGTCAGCTTGTCCTCCAACTCCCGCCGCTCGCGGTTCTTCTGAACCGGGCTCCCGTCTTTGCTCAGAAGGCCCGCATCCGTCGCGATCTTCATCGCATCGGTGTGACGGCGTTCGATGAGGGCCTTAATGACTTCCGCCTCGATGCGCGAGAGGCTGAGCGACTTCAGCCGATAATCCACGAATGCTTCCCAGGCGATCGGACACCACCGGCTGACGATCTCATTCCCGATGACGTTCGCGTAGCTCCGGATCTCGAGCTGCGCATGGTCATCCATCCGCAACCGGAGGAAATGAAAGAGATTATGGAGGTCGATCTTCCAATACGCCTCGGTATAAGTGGAAAGCGGCAGATCTTTTCTGGCCTGCTCTCTCGCGACGCCCTTCTTCAATCGGCCATTGTAAATCTCGCGGCTCAAACGGTGAAGCTCGGCTTCCTCCCTAGTCAACTCCTCTCCGATCGCCCGGTCGACCGTTCCCTCACTGCCCTGGCGATTCAGATTCGATTGAATGCGCCAGTCCCCTGGGTCCGTCTTCTGTGCCGCGTCAATCGCCTCGGAGTACCTTGTCGAGTACTCGTTGACGTTGGCCGTCCGGTGACGTATCCATTGCCGCCAGCAGTCCATCGGCACCCTGACGTGCAGCTTGATCTCACACATCTCGAAAGGCGTCGTGTGCCAGTGCCGCATCAGGTAGCGGATCAGGCCTCGGTCCTCCGAGACCCGCTTGGTTCCTTTCCCGTAGGAGACGCGCGCCGCCTGGACGATGGACTCGTCCGAGCCCATGTAATCCACCACGCGGACGAAACCGTCATCCAAAACTTTGAGCGGAAGTCCCAAGATATCATCAAGTTGGGGAACGACGGGTCGCGAGATCTTTTGCGGCTGATTTTCCATCTGACACCCAAGCTCATCAAGCGATTCTACGGGCCAGGACCTGAGCGACCGCCTTGGCGAGCAACGGCGGGACCGCGTCCGCCACTTGCTGCTGCTGAGCGCCCATCGGCCCGAGAATATCATAACGGTCCGGAAAAGACTGTAGACGAGCGGCCTCGCGGACAGACAGTCCGCGGTTCTGGCTCGGATGAATAAGCATGTTCTTGCGGAAGTTGCCAACCACTTTCGACGGCTTGTCCCAGACCAGTCGATGATAGAGCCCCGTGTGACAGAGCGAGCGGTCCTTGTAGTTGTCCATGAGGTGGACAGGGATCGCCTCCCAATTCTGCCCTGGTCTTATGTGGCGGAAGCGCTCGATGACGATGTCGCTGCTTCGCGTGACGCGGTGGCCGCTCACGAATTTCCTTCCGCCTAAGCCCCGTCTCATCTTCCGCTGGTAGGGGCTGAGTTCCTTCAGCTTGCGATAGCCCCGCATCTCGACGGAGGAGCCAGGGCGGAGGATCGGCAGGTCCTCGATGGCGTCCCGAACGGTTACCTTGTCCCGGGCACCATCCCAGTGGGTGGGGGTGGGCGCCTGCATCTCGCCATCCAGACTCCCGACGAGAAAGATCCTCCGCCTCAACTGGGGCACGCCGAAGTCGGCGGCGTTCAGCTCGAAAGAGGAAATCGCGTAGCCGAGTCTCTCGCACCCCTCGACTATCCTTCGGATCACCTCGCCCCCGGCCATGGTCTGCATACCGGCCACGTTCTCGACCACGACATGACCGGGCCGAATGTCCCTCACGAAGCGGAGAAGGTCCTTGTAGAGGTGGTTTCTGGGGTTGCCGAGGTTCCTGGAGCGTCGGTTGGACTCGGAGAAACCCTGACAGGGGAGACCGCAGATCAGGGCATCAACTCTGCTCGGGGTGATGCCCGCCTCGCGCAGACATCGCTTCGGATCGACGTTTCGGATGTCGTCCTGCACCAAGACAGTCTCCGGGTGGTTGTGCCGATAGGTCGCTACGGCGTGAGTCGTCTGTTCGACGGATAGGGCGATCGAAAACCCCGACAACTCGAACCCGAGGCTCAGGCCCCCGGCCCCTGCGAAGAGATCGATGGCGACCGGCTGTGCAATCCGCTGCAGCATGTCGTCGTCCTGACTACGGCAAGGTCAGTTCCTCTGTGAAGACCGACTTCGCGCCGTCGGAGTAGCCCTGGATGTTGTATTCGCCCGGAACACAATAGATCACCTGGATTTGCGGAAGACGCCTCGCGACGAGGTAGGCCGCGATCGTCGAGAGCTTGGTGCTCATCGGTGCGACGACGACATTGAACTCGTTGAGATGGGGCTGGACGACCTGCTCAAGCCGGTCAGCGCATTTCGCGATACTGTCAGCCGGAAACTCGAAGTCCTCGACGTCCTGCTGAGAGAGCATAAGCTTCACCTGAACCTTGTCCAGTTCTTCCCGATTTCGCTTCAGGAATTCGATCTCGGTAGGCGTCCCTCCATAACCGAGAAGGACCTTGGAGGGCTCGTATTCCTCGATGGTCTTCAAGGCTCTCTGGTGCTCGAAGCCGTAGAGGACAACAAGCAGCGTTTTCCTGCTGGGGATTTGCAGCCCGGCGAACCCGACGACATTGCGGACCTGCTTGAAACCCGCGCTGAGCCAATCCCCGTATTTCACTGGCGACACGTAGAAGACGCGCGTCCGGGCTCTGGGGAAGAAGACCTCGAACAGTCCGAAAAGCATCAGCAGCGTCTCTCGATTGAAGGAGGTGGCGTCGATCGTGATGGACTTTACTGCCTCCCGATCGAGCGCTTTCCGAGAGAAGATGGATCGAAGAGACTCAAGCTGGACGCTCGGTCTGAGGAGACTGCCCTTGGCGGTCTTAACCTCGTGACACTGTGCAGCCAGTCCAGACCTCAGGTCGTGATATCCCGAACTTTCGGACGAGGGGCTTTCTGGGTTCAGGATCTCCTCGTTGAAATAGACCACTCCGACAATCGCCTCGTAGGACTTCGAGAGACAACTGATGATCGTCGAGGATCTCGGTTCGAAGCTGTAGGCGACCAGAAGCAGATCGTCTGGTTCCCCTTCAACGATGGTCTTCAGGCCACCGGCAGCAATGAACTCTTCAACGGATACTCTCATTGGGCGGCCTCCGACTGCTCCTCGCCGCCCCCAAACAATTGCATTTGGCCCGAGTGGTCCTGCTCTTTGAGTCTTTGGCGGACAAACCTATTGGGGTCCTCGCACGCGATTCGTAGCAGTTCGGGCGAAATTGTGAGCCTTCCTTCGAAACCGCTCGGATCCAGCTTGAAAGCCGGACATAGTCGCCGGTTCAGGATGTAGAGAGGATCCTGTCCGCCGCCTGTCTTGCTGCCCTGGGAGGTGCGGGCGAGGAAGAAGCGGTAGCGGACGCCAAGATTAAGCACCTCGGACAATTCGTCAGAAATCGGTCCCGTGATCGAGAACGAGAAGAGACGCGGCTGCATTGAATTCGGGTCGTGAAGGAGGTTGTAGAAGACGCGTCCCAGCGACTCGACGAGGGTTCTCAGCTTGTCTGGCAACGACGATCCCGGAGAATCAAGGTCCTTCTTGATGTCCTCGATTCTGTCGATTAGAACATCATTCGAATACTTGTTTATGACTCGGTTCTGAAGCTCCACGGGGACGTGTGTTATCTCAGCAGTCGTTTTCCCCTGACCGATGAGGGTGTCAAACATGAGGTAGCAGGGCTCGAGGAACTCGCGGACGATGCCGGACGACAGGTCAACCAAGTTCTGGAACCCGGCGTAGCTCTTGTCCATCTTCTTGGCCTTCAACCGCTGGAAGAGCCGAGCCTTCGCGTACCGGTAGATATAGTCTGACTTGTCCTGCCTCTTGTGCTGTTCCCACTCCTTGGCTGTCTCCTCCCTGACCTCTTCATAGAGCCTTTCCTCAGTCTCGGAAGCCGGGAGGAAGTCGGCAATCGACTTGGTGGGAATCTCGGACAAGTCGAGCCGTCGCTCGGAAATGAGCTGAATCTTCTTGAAGTAGTCCGACCTTTTCGTCGTGTACAATTCCTCGACGTCGACCTCCGAGAAGTCGTGTGGCTGCTCTATCAGCCCACCTCGCGGAGTGACGTAGGTCTTGTATGACTCCCTCTGCGACGAGATCTTGACGCACATCGCGGCCTGGTCGCGGTTTGCGATCCAATTGTTGACGATACTCTGTTGAGTCTTCGTCAGCCGGTCCCCATCGTCGATGAGAATGTACATCGATGCGTTCTTGAGCCGGGTCAGCCCGCTGACCATCTTCATGAGAGGGAGCAGAAAGTCGTGATAGCCGCTCGTGGCGCCCTTGTAGCTCGCGCGTCCACCCTTCAGACACCTTTCCCTTAAGAAGTTGTTGATCTTGCGGTTCTCGGCGAAGAGGAGATGCCTGAACCAGTCGAGCGGCTCCTTCTTGGGGTCAGCCGCCTCTCCGGCCTCCTTCGCGGAACCCGCCACGGCAGCGGGGTCAAAGAGGTGGGCTAATCGAGAGACGAGCTTCGAGCATTCGTCTATGTTGAGGAAGCCGGACGGAAACTGCTCGCGGAGGCAGTTCATGACGTTGTATGCGACCGAGATGTTCAGCAGGTGCTCGCTGAGAATCGTCGAGGTGCTAAGCTCGAGCAGGCCGAACTCGGACTTATTGAAGTGCCCTTCCTTGCACGGACAGTAGACCGCCAGGAATGGATCGTCTTGCCCAAGAACAGCCTCGTGTGACCCTTCAGCGATGGCCTGGCACTGGGGTTCCAGGTATCTGAGCATCATGCTCTTGCCTGACCCGCGCGATCCCCAAATGAATGTATGTCGTCGCTGCCGGACTGTCTCCAGTCGGGTGTAATCCTTGACGAAAAGAGCAACGATCTGGTCGGGCTTGAGCTTTTCGGGGCTCTCGACCACGAACGGGTTGCCGCTTAGCGTGCCCGCGGGAGGCCCTCCTGCTC
>JBAUOX010000493.1:0-3941 GCA_049579985.1 Isosphaeraceae bacterium
CCGGCCAACCGCGACATCAAGGTCAGCATTCCCAGTGGCAGGCGTGTCGAGACCGCGCGGTGGGCATTCATGACCCGTTCGACCGCCGGCCGCTCACGTTTGTAGATCCAGATCGCGATCCGGCCCCGGGGTTTCAATAGCGAGGCCAGGCGCAGGAAAGCGGCCCTGGGATCGGGCGTGTGATCGAGGACACCGATCGCGTAAATGTGATCGAAGCTGCCCGGCTCAAACGGCGGTCGCAGCAGGTCGCCCTGGACGATCGCGACCCCGTCCAGGCCTTCCATCAGCTCGCGAGCCGCCACGACAGCCAGGCTGAGATCGATGCCAACCAGCAGCGCCGGGCCCAGATCGGCCGCGATCCGGAGATATCGACCCATGCCGCAGCCGCCGTCGAGCACGACCTTGCCGGCCAGGTCGGCGGCGGAGAGCCCCGTCCGGTTCCGGAAGGTCGCGCGGTCCTCCTCCGGCCGCAGGATCCGGAACCGGTTCCATTGCAGCGCGTAGGCCGTCTTGGTACGCGTCTGGTCCGCGAGCGACATCAGGGTTGGTTCTTGGTCGTTCAGAAGCCCAGTCCGGGTGGGGCAAAAGTGCCCCGCTGCTTTCAAGGATACGCTAGCCAGCCCCCGGCGGCGGCGCCTCAGTCGCCGATCTCGGCTTCCGTGGCGAGCAAATCTTCGTCGTGGGCGGAGGGATCACCAATCGCGCCATCTTCATCGCCATCGCCATCAAACTCTTCGCCGTGGTGCGAGGGCCGGGGATGGCCGTTGGCCGGCGCGTCTTGATACGGGCGCCCGTTCTGGGCTGTCTCGGCGATCAGGCCGGCGCGCTGGCGGCGCTCGGTGCGCATGTCGCTGGCCCACTGGATCACGAAGTAGAAGACCGGTGTGAGGAAGATGCCGAACAAAGTGACGCCGAGCATGCCGCTGAAGACGGCGATGCCCAGGGTTTTGCGCATCTCGGAGCCCGCGCCCACCGAAGTGATCAATGGCACCACGCCCAGTATGAACGCCATCGAGGTCATGATGATCGGCCGCAGCCGCAGCTCGCAGGCGTCGAGCGTGGCCTCGAGCCGCGGTGCGCCGAATTCGCGCCGCTTCTTGGCGAACTCGACGATCAGGATCGCGTTCTTGCACGCCAGGCCTACCAGCACGATGAAGCCCACCTGGGTGAAGATGTTGATGTCCATCCGGGCGAAGTTGACGCCGGCCGTCGAGCAGAGCAGGCACATCGGCACGACCAGGATGACCGCCAGGGGCAGCGACCAGCTCTCGTACTGGGCGGCCAGCACCAGGAAGACGAGCACCACGGCCAGCGTGAAGGCGTACATCGCCGTGCTGCCGGTCTGGAGTTGCAGCAAGGCCAGCTCGGTCCAGACCGACCGCATCGACTGGGGCAGTTCCTTGGCGACGACATTTTCCATGATCTCGAGCGCCTGGCCCGAGCTGGTGCCCGGCGCCGTGTTGAGGTTCACGGTGGCCGACGGGTAGAGGTTGTACCTGATGATCATCACGGGCCCGCTGACGTCGCGGATCTGGGCGAGGGTGCCCAGGGGCACCATGCCGCCCCGCTCGCCGCGCACCCGCAAGCCCGACAGGTCGTCGATCTGCTTGCGGAAGTCGGCGTCGCCCTGCACATTGACCTGCCAGGTGCGGCCGAACCGGTTGAAGTCGTTGACGTAGAGCGACCCGAGATAAACCTGAAGCGTGTTGAACAGCTCGGCGATCGACACGCCCATCAGCTTGGCCTTCTCGCGATCGATGTCCAGGAAGAGCCAGGGTGTGTTGGCCCGGAAGCTGGTGAAGATCCCTTTCAGCCTTGAGTCAGCATTCCCTGCCGCGACTACATTGTTGGCGACGGTCTCGATCTCCTTCGTGCCCAGGTCGCCCCGGTCCTCGATCACGATCTTGAAGCCGCCGGCGGTTCCCAAGCCGTCCACCGGAGGTGCCTCGAAGACGTTGACCAGCCCGTCCTTGATCTCGTCCTGAAGCGCCGCCTGGACCCGGCTTGCGACCACCGGGCCGGTCAGTCCTTCCCGGGCCCGATGGTGGAAGTCGTCGAGCATGACGTACATCGCGCCAAAGTTGGGTGCGTTGGCATTCATCAAGATCGATTGCCCCGCGATCGACAGCGTGTGCGTGACGCCCGGCAACTTTCCGGTCACCTCCTCCACGTGTCTCATCACCTCCTTGGTCCGGTCCAGCGACGACGAGTCGGGAAGCTGGACGTTGACCAGCAGGTAGCCCTTGTCCTGCGCCGGGATGAAACCGGTGGGTGTGCGCGTGAAGCCCCAGTAGGTGAGCCAGAGCAGCCCGCCGTAGATCGCCACGACCAACAGGCTGACCCGGAGCAGACCCTTGACAACGCGGGCGTAAACGCCGGTGGCCGCGTCGAAGCCCCGGTTGAACTGGAAGAAGCACCAGCCCATTACGGCGTTCAGCGGCCTGCTCACGATCCAGCCGACAAGGCCGCCGGCCACCGCACCGGCGGCCGCGCTCAGGCGATCGACCGTCACGTAGGACGGCAGAGCCGTACGCAGTTGCTCGAGCCGGTCGGGCTGGTAGAGGGCTGCCCACCCGCCCAGGTAGGGTGCCAGCAGGCTGACGCCGGCCCAGCAGCCGATCGCCACTAACGCCACCCGCGGCAGAGCCTGGTACACGCCCTTTTGCCGCGGCCGCAAGAGCAGGGCCGAGAGCGCCGGGCTCAGGGTCAGCGAGTTGAACGCCGAGATCACCGTCGAGGTCGCGATCGTCAGCGCGAACTGGCGGTAGAACTGGCCGATGATGCCGGTGATGAACGCACAGGGCAAGAAGACGGCCGTGAGCACCAGTCCCACGGCGATGACCGGCGCGGAGACCTGATCCATGGCCTTGATGGTGGCCTCGCGCGGTTTCAGACCGGCCTCGATGTGGTGTTCGACCGCCTCGACCACCACGATCGCGTCGTCCACCACGATGCCTATCGCCAGCACCAGCCCGAAGAGCGTCAGGTTGTTGAGCGAGAACCCCATCGCGGCCATGACCGCGAAGGTGCCGATGATGGCCACCGGCACGGCGATCAGCGGAATGAGCGCCGACCGCCAGTTCTGAAGGAACAAGAGAACCACGATCGCCACCAGGATGACCGCATCTTGAAGCGTCTTGAACACCTCGTTGACCGACTCGGTAATAAACGGCGTGGTGTCGTAGACGATGGCGTAATCGACCCCCTCGGGGAAGCGCTGCTTGAGCTCTTCCATCTTGTCCTTGACGAGCCTGGCGGTTTGCAGCGCGTTGGACCCGGGCCGCTGGTAGACCGACAGCGCGACGGTCTGCTTGCCGTCGAGCGTACATTCCTGGTCATAGCCCTGGGCTCCCAGCTCGACGCGTCCCACGTCCCGCAGCCGGACCACGCCTCCCTGGTTGTCGGTCTTGAGGATCATGTCCGAGAATTGCTCGGCATCGGTGAGCCGTCCCAGGGTCGTGATCGTGAACTGGAACGCCTGGCCGGTGGAGACGGGCGGCTGGCCGAGCTGGCCGGCCGCGACTTGGATGTTCTGCTGCTCGATGGCGCTGACCACGTCCGAGGAGGTCAGATTGCGGAAGGTCATCTTCTGGGGATCGAGCCAGACGCGCATGCTGTAATTGCGCTGGCCGATGTAGGTGATGTCGCCGACGCCGTCGAGCCGGGCCAGCTCGTCGCGCAACTGGATCGTCGCGTAGTTGCTGAGGTAAAGGTTGTCCTTGACGCCATCGGGCGAGAACACGTTGATGATCATCAGGATGCTGGGCGACTTCTTCTTCACCGACACGCCGCGCCGCTTGACCAGGTCGGGGAGGATCGGCTCGGCCAGCGATTCACGGTTCTGCACCAGCACCTGGGCCATGTTCAGATCGACGCCCGGTTTGAAGGTGACGGTCAAGATGTAGGTGCCGTCGTTGGTGCACTGCGACGACATGTACATC
>JBAUOX010000494.1:0-10204 GCA_049579985.1 Isosphaeraceae bacterium
TCGTGCCCAGCCAGAACATCATGATCGGCACGTTCCCCTCGGCGTAGAGGGCGAAGTCCTCGGCCCCCATGACCGGGTCGGTCGGTTTCACATGCTCGACCCCCAGGGCCTTGGTGAGGAACGGCACGACGCGCTCGACCAGCGCGGGGCTGTTGATGGTTGCCGGATTGAACTCCTCGACTTCGACCGTGGGCGCGGGCGCCTTGTGTGCCTGGGCGAGTGCCTTGGCCCTGCGCTCGATGCCTTCGATGAGCTGGAGCCGAACTTGCTCGGAGAAGGCCCGTAAGGTGAGCTGGAGCTTGACCTCGTCGGAGATGATGTTGTGCCTGGTCCCCCCGTGAATCGAGCCCACGGTGACCACGGCCGGCTGGATCGGCTCGACCTCGCGGCTGACGATCGTCTGGAAATCGAGGATGGCGAGCGCCGCCAGGACGATCGGATCGACGGTGCGGTTCGGCCAGGCGCCGTGGCCGCCTTTCCCGCGAATGGTCACGGAGAGCGAGGTCGAGCTGGCCAGGAGCGGGCCTCCACGGTACAGGACGATGCCGGCGGGCTCATTCGAGCTGCAGTGCAGCGCCAGGGCGAAGTCAGGCTTGGGGAAGCGGCTGTACAGACCATCGGCGAGCATGTTGCGAGCCCCGCCGATGGCTTCCTCGGCCGGCTGGGCGACCATCACGACCGTGCCGCTCCAGCGGTTCTTATGCTCTGTGAGCCACCGCGCCGTGGCGATGAAGCAGGTCATGTGCACATCGTGGCCACAGGCGTGCATCACGCCGACCTCACGGCCCTGCGAGTCCCGGGCCTTGACCTTGCTCGCGTAGGGAAGCCCTGTCTGCTCGACGACAGGGAGTGCGTCCATGTCGGTGCGGACCAGCACCACCGGCCCCGGCCCGTTCTCGATCAGGCCCACCACGCCGAGCTTGCCCACGCCGGTCGTGACTTTCGCCCCGGCCCTCTTCAGCTCGGCCGCCACCCGAGCGGCGGTCTTCACTTCCTGGTACGACAATTCAGGATGGGTATGCAAATGAATGTACAGCCCCAGAAACTCGTCTCGATGGGAGGCGTACCAGGGATCGGCCGCGCTGGCCGGTGCAACCTTCGGCTCGGGCTGGGCGCTCGGGGCACCCTGCCCAGATGCAAGGAGAAGAAGAACGGTTGCGAATCCGCCTGACATGAATCCTTGCTCCATGCACCGATCCGTGGGAATTGCCAATGAGTTCCGGGTTATCCGAACGTCGCGGGGCTCGCCCTGGCTCACTCGAAGCCCATCTGCTTCTGATAGGCCATGGCCTTGGCGTGCTCGGCTTCCGGGATGCGCCCGCACCGCTGGTAGATCACCGAGAGGGCGGTGTAGCTGAAGGCGTCGTTCGGCTCGAGCTCAACGACTTTCTTGGCGTGCAAGATGGCCTTATCACTTTCGGCCAGGTCGGCGTAGAGCTTGGCCAGCATGCCATGACCGATGGCAAAGCCGGTGTCCAGATTGATCGCTTCCTCGAGCTTGGAGACCGCGCCTGGCTTGTCGCCCTGGTCGCGCAGCTCGACGGCAAGGTCGTAAAGTTCGTTGGCGGTCGGCATGGGATCTCATCCTGTCGGGCTGGATGCAAGAGCATGGGTGTCGAGTTTCCATGGCCATTGTAGGGCAGGGGCCACGGTCGCCGCCAGCCAGTCTACGAGTTCCGACCTGAATGCCCGAACCAAAAAGCGTCATGGAACGTGGGGGAATGACAAGGACACTTGGAGCGCATAATGTGCATCCGTTCACAATCCGGGTCTGGTTTGGCGGTCTTTGTGGGGCACGGCTGTCTCGCGTACAAGGGTTCGATCGCATAGACTGGAGGAGTTCCCCCTGTGACCGGACTCATCGATTGAGGGACAAAACCGATGAAGTTGGCTTTTTCAGACACGCGGCACGCTTCGATCCTGGTGTTGCTTCATGGGTTTCCACTCAGCCGGGAGATGTGGGTGGAGCAGCTTGCGTCGATCGGTTCCTTGTACCGGGTGATCGCGCCTGATCTCAGGGGCCATGGCCAGTCCGAATCTCCCAGCGGCGCTTACACGATGGACGAGATGGCCGACGACGTCGTGGAGCTGCTGGATCGGCTGGAAGTCAAGCAACCCATCGTTTTGGGTGGGCTGTCGATGGGGGGATACGTGGCGCTTTCGCTGGTGCTTCGCTATCCCCAGCGGGTGCGCGGCTTGATCCTTTGCGACACCCGTGCAGCGGCTGACACTCCCGAGGCCGCGCAGGGGCGCGAGGATACAGCGCGCAACGTGCTGCGTGAGGGAAGTGGCCGGGGGATGATCGAAACGATGGTTCCCCGTCTCTTCGGCAAGACGACGCGGGAGAAGCATCCGCAGCGGGTCGAGGCGATGCTGGCGGTCATGGAACGGACGTCGCCCCAGGGCATCGCCGGCGCCTTGCGAGGCATGGCGATCCGCACGGACCGGCGGGGCGACCTCAAGCGAATCACGGTGCCCACGCTTGTACTGGTGGGCGAGGACGACGTGATCTCGCCGCCGGCTGAGGCTCGCGAGCTGGCCGCGTCGATACCCCACGCGCGGCTGGAGATTATCCCCGCGGCCGGACACCTTGCTCCTTACGAGAACCCGGCCGCCGCCAACGATGCCATCGTCCGGTTTCTTCACCATCTGGATCGGCCGGCTGCTCCGCTGAGAGCCCCATCATGACCTGATCCCCGTGAGTCCGCCCCGGCCGGGTCCCGTGCCGACCTCCCGGCTGATCCCCGTGGAATGTGCCATGGCCCCAGCGAAGGACGAGATCCTGATCTCCACGCCCGCCCAGCTCCGAGAGCTGGTCGATCAAGTCCGGGCCGCCGGACGCTTCGGCTTTGATACCGAGTTCGTGTCGGAGGACACGTTCGAGCCGGTGCTCTGTTTGATCCAGGTAGCGACGGCCGATCGACTGGCGGCCATCGACCCCCAGGCGGTGCGCGACCTGAGCGCCTTCTGGGAGCTGGTGCACGACCCAAAGCTGGAAGTCGTGATGCACGCGGCAGGCGAGGACATGAGAATATGCTTGCTGCACACCGGAGCGGTGCCGCGGCGGATCTTCGACGTCCAGATCGCCGCGGGACTTGTGGGCTACAGCTACCCGCTCTCGCTCGTCAACCTGGCGGCTCAGGTCTTGCGCATCGCGCTTTCCAACAGCGAGACCCGCACCGACTGGCGGCGAAGGCCCTTGACGACGGCCCAGCTTCGGTATGCGCTCGATGATGTGCGCCACCTGCTGGACCTCGCCGATCACCTGGAAGCCGAGCTGAGGCGGATGGGGCGATCCGACTGGGCCGAGGCCGAATTTGCCGACTTTCTCGCCGCCACCCTGGACCGGGCCGATCAGGAGCGATGGCGGCGGCTGCCGGGCCTGCACCAGCTCAGCCGCCGGGGACTGGAGACAGCGCGGCGGATGGCCGAATGGCGCGAAGACGAGGCGCGAAGGCAAAACCGGCCCTTGCGGCAAGTCATGCGGGACGATCTGCTGGCGGCCATCGCCAAGCGGCAGCCGTCGAGCCGCCGCGACCTCGAAGCGCTTCGCGACTTCAACCGTCCGGCCCTGCTCAGTAAAACTCAGGCTATTCTTGGAGTACTCGAGGAGGCTCGCGCTGTGCCCGAGGATCGTCTTCCCGAACTGTCCCAGCGCCCCGACGACAGCCCCGGCGCATCGACGGTGGCCAGCCTGTTATCCGCCGCACTGACCCAGCTCTGCATTCAGCACAAGGTCTCCGGCTCACTCGTGGCCAACGTGTCGGACCTCAAGCACCTGATTCGCTGGTACCTGGACGGCCGGCCCGAGCATGATCGCCCGGCATTACTGGAAGGTTGGAGGGGCAAGCTCTGTGGTCAACTCTTGCTCGAGATCCTCGAAGGCCGAAGGACCTTCCGGGTTGTCGATCCTGCCAGCGAGTACCCCGTCGCCCTCGAGCCGGCCTGAGCCGGCCTGGCCCTCGGTACACAAGCCTCAGCTCAGAGGGGGTCTCGAGAATGCCCCGAACGGTCAGTTGCTTCACTGGCCCCTGGCTGGTGTCTTCTCGGACTTCTTCGCGAGCAGCTCGGGTATCAGGTCCGCGAGCTTGCCCCGAGCCTCAACGGAGACGAGTTTGCCGTCCTGATCAACGAGGAACATGGTCGGAATCGAGTTGACGCCCCACGATCTGGAGAAGTCGCTGTCCCAGCCTTTGCCCTGGTAGTACTGGGGCCACCGGATCTCCTGCTCCTTGATAAACTTCTTGAGGGCGTCGAGCCCTCCCTTTTCCTTGGGCTGATCGAGGCTGACGCCGAGGAACTCCACGCCCTGGCCGTGAAACTTTTCGTAGAGCTTCTTCATCGTTGGCAACTCGGCGATGCATGGGCCGCACCAGGTTGCCCAGAAGTCGACCACCACAACTTTGCCCTTGAGGGCGCTCATCGAGATGGTCGATCCGCTGGAAGCATCGGCGAACTCGAGCTCGAACGGCTTGCCGACTCCCTCGCGCTGGCGGCGGGCGCCTTTGATCATGGCCGTGAACTGGCTGTCGGGATAGTCTTTGAGTATGCGATCCTCGAGTGCGGCCTTGGTCTTCGGATCACTGGCCGACATGGCCGCCATGTAAATCAGACGGCCGGCACGCGGGTCCTTGGGAGCGAGCTGGATGAATGCGTCGATCGCGGTTGTATCGAGCTTGCCTACCCCGTGCTGCCGGTCCTTCAAGAGTTTCGCCTGGGCCTTGACGTACGTGCCCTCCACTTTGAGCTTGTCATTCTTGGTGTGGGCCAAGACGTCGTCGATCTCCTTGATCAGCGCATCGATCTGGGGACCGCCCGGCGGCGTGCTTTCCCACCGCTCGGCCATGAGCGTGGGAATGCGCTTGTTGTCCGGGGCGGCCTTGTACAGCTCGAGGATCAGCTTGTCCCGCGTTTTCGTGGCTGCCTCGTGCTTCTTGATATATTCCTGGACGTATGCTTGATCGCGGACCTTGGTGCGATCAAGCGCGGGCATCTTGACCGCGTCGATGTCCTTGAGGATGTCGCCGGCTGGCCGGTCGGCCCCGAGAGCCAAGGCGGCTGACGCCAGGACGCACCCGAGCGACAGCATCGAAACGCGTCTGAAACGGTAGTTCATGGTTGGTTTCCTTGGTTCGTGCTCATGGCTCCCGAATTTCACGATCGACAAAGATAGGCATGCGCGCCCGGAAAGGAGGCGCATGCCTATCTTATCCTGCCAAAGTCTGGTCCCGCCGACAACCTTCGCGCTTTTCCCTGGAGTCTTTGGCCGTCTCTTGCCGATGCGGTCGATACGCCTTACCTTACGGTTTATTGCAAGCCGCTCAAGAATTCCGGCCGGCCGACGAATCACGATAGGACGGACTGCCGGGGTCGAAGCGCGAGGGACTGACCATGGGTTTGGACTTGGCCTTGGGGGTGATCATCCTGATCGCTGCCCTCCGCGGGTGGCTCAAGGGGTTTGTGAGCCAGGCCGTGCGAATCGCCGGCTTCATTGCCTGCTTCTACCTGGCCGATCCCCTGCGCGAGCAAGGCCGTCCCTACATTCTGGGCAAGATGCCAGCCGTCGACGCCGGCCTGCTGGACCGCATCCTCTGGTGGGTCGCGGTCGTGGTTTCGTACATCGTGCTGGTCGGCCTGACCACCCTGGCTATCCAGTTGACGCGAACCCCCCCTCCACCCGGCGCGCCACGTTCGAGGCGCGATGATCAGATCGGCGGGTTGCTGCTGGGCACGGCCAAAGGCCTGCTCGCAACGGCGTTTCTTGCCGCCGCGGTTGAGAAGTACGGCACCGAGATCGCCCGCAACGTTCCCTGGGCCGAACGCCAGACCGCCGGGTCGTACGCCCTCAAGTGGACCGCGCAGTATCGGCCCGCACCCCGCATCTGGGCCGCCCCACCGGTCCGCGGCTTTGTCGAACACATCCAGCGCAACGGCTTGAAGGGCCAGATTGAAGCTGAAGCAGAGAAACATGTTGCGAGGCAAACCTCGGTCGATGCCGAGGCCGCGGCGCGGCTGCCTCGGCTCGATCTGGCGCCCGCCGAAGCCTCCTTGCCCGACGCCTCACCCCGGGCGCTTGATCTCGATCCCGATCTGGTCAACGAGATCGAAGGCTACAAGTCCGACCTCCATGCCCGCGGCCGCCGCCCCTGAACGCTCGCCGCGACGACCTGACTGAGGTTGACCGAATGTCCGTGCCGCGGCACACTTCCGCGCATGCCGAATGCGGAGCACGGACCGCGTGACGATGTCTCAGGCCAACGGCCGCCGGCCTCTGCCTCCGAGCCTGCCAGGTGGCTGGGATACTGCCTGATCCTCGGACTCTATTTCACCCTGCGCGGTTATCACAGCCTCGATGGCGACCAGGCGTATCGCTTGCCCTTGCTGCTGCACCGGCTCAATCCGGCAATCTATGCCGCCGACCCATTTGTGCGGGCGTTTGACACGTTCAACCCGCATCGCGGCTCGCTGATGGTACTGGGATGGGTGACCGGGTTCTTGGGATTGGCGGCCGGGCTGCTGGGCGTGTTCATCGTGTTGTTCCTGGCCACCTGCCAGGGTATTGACAGGCTGGCGCGGCAAAACTGGACGGGCTCGGGGACAGCGGCCCAGGTGGGATGGGTGGCCATCACCTTGGTTTTGATGGCCCGGGCGGGCAACATCGGGACGAATCATCTCTTCGAGGCCATGGTTCTGGACCGTCTCATGGCGCTGGCGCTCGGTTGGCTGGCGCTGGCGGCCGTCGTGAGCCAGCCCGAGCTGGGGTGGTGGCGAGCGGCAATCGTCCTTGCCCTGGCCGCAGTCGTCCATCCCTCGCTGGGGTTGCAGCTTGCTCTTATAGTAATGGGATCATGGACGGCCTGGGCCCTGCTCGGTGACCGGGCCTCGGTTCGCTGGACACTCGCCCTGCGTGGGGTCATCGCGGCGGGCCTATCGGTGTTACCGGGCCTGGCGCAGAACCTTGCGCCGGGCGGATCGCTGCTTCAGGGATTGCCGCCGGGCGATTTCTGGACGTTGGCCGTCGAGCTTCAGAGTCCGCAGCACATGTTGCCGCACCTCTGGCGCATGCCGCAGTGGCTGGCTTGGGGCGCTTACCTTGTGCTGGCGGCTCTGGCGCTCAGGCGGTGGACCCCGGCCCGCGTTCGCCTGGTGGCAATGCTCACCGTCACCCTGGTTGGGTTGGGCGCGGCGTGGGTTGCAATTGAATGGCTGCACCAGCCGCGGATCACGGTCTTCCAGCCGTTCCGGATGGCCACCGTTGCGCGCGGCCTGGCACTCGTGCTGGTTGCGGGCCGGTTGGTGGAGCTCTGGCATCGCGGCGAGTGGCTCGCTCGCGTCCGGCCGGTCTTGATCGCCGTCGCCCTGGCCGGCGACTGGATGCTCGTGATCGTGACGATCGTCGAAACGGCAACGACGCTGGCGGAATCTTTGGGAGTATCACGTCGCGGCTCTCACCTGATCTTCGCAGGTCTGATTGTGTGGGGCCTGTGCTTCCTCGCGCGTCACGACACCGAGTCGGGCCACTGGCCGATCCTGGTCGTCCTGATCGGGGGCCTGACGGTCCCGGTCTGCCGGCAGGTAGTCTACCCACGATTTCGCGACCAAGCCACCCTACGATGGGCGACGGTGCTCGCCTGGGTCGTTCCCACGCTGGCGCTCTGCGCGGGCTTGATCCCGGCCGATCACCCGGTCGCTCGCAGCTCCCTGGTGCGCGGGCTGATCGCGCGATGCCGGTTTGCGGCGGCGCCGATCGACGACATCGAGCGGCTGGCCGCGTGGTGCCGCGAGCACACGCCCGACTCGGCGCGGTTCATCGGACCGCCGGGGCCCAAGACCTTCCGGCTCTGGTCCCGGCGCAGTCTGGCGTTCAACCGGGCGGGCAGCCCGTATCATGCCGCGGGCCTGGCTGACTGGTTTGCCCGGTTCCAGGACCACGTCGATGTCCACGATTCGCCGGAGGTGTTTGTCCAGAAGTACCTGTCGGGCAGGCACGAGCTCGAGGCCCGTTATGACGAGCTAAGCGACGAAA
This sequence comes from Isosphaeraceae bacterium, assembly GCA_049579985.1. Taxonomy (GTDB): domain Bacteria; phylum Planctomycetota; class Planctomycetia; order Isosphaerales; family Isosphaeraceae; genus Aquisphaera. The sequence continues at coordinate 8,027 of JBAUOX010000494.1, forward strand.
AGCGCGCCGAGCTGGCGGTCCGCCAGGGGGCCGATCATGTGATCGCGCTGGCGCCTGGCGCGCCAGGTTCCCGCCAAGATTCGACATCCGATCGGGACAGCCCCCTGTGGCTCTTGCACCGGGAGGGTCGTTTCGCGGTCTACCGGATCAGGCCCGAAATGCTGTCTCAGCTTCAGCGTCAGGGTCAGGACCAGCGCCAGCGGTAACGCAGCCGGTGGGTGAACACGGTAGGGTCGACGGCGGCCAGGACCTGGACCCTCGTTGCATTCCGCCCGGCCTCGGCCAGCGCCGCCGAGCCCGGAGAATCGCACCGCAGCTCCAACCTTTTGGGGCCCGGTTCTGCTTCCGGCGCGGAGCCGCTCCAGGTGATCGCGTGCCGGCTCGCGTCGGCGAGCTCGCTGGAACCGAGGCGGACGAGATAAGTCGCCGCCAGCGCCGAGACCGGCGCCCGGCACCGGTCGGCGACGTCGATCTCGAGCACGACGAACCGTTCCGCCTCCTGGTCTCGGTACAGGTTGACCGAGGCCGAGAAGTGGTGCTGGTGCATGTGCCCGGTCAGCAGGACACAGACGCCCCGGATGTGGTCGCCGACGAATTCGTGGCGCTGGAGTTCCTGGTAGACCGGGCTGACGATCCGCGTCGGATCCTCGCGACCCGGCTCGGCCTCGACAGTCCAGACCAGCGAAGTGAATCCTCCGCCGGCCGCCGGTCCGGCTCGGAACGCCAGGTGATGCGTCCAGCGGCCGTCGGTTCGGGCGAAGGTGACTCGCCCGCCCGGCCCGTCCATCACGAAACGGTCGTCGGTCTGCTGCCAGGTGAACTCGGGATCGGGCATGATTTGAAGATTTCGCAGGTGATTCGCTCACGTCTTGGCCAGGTCCGTCGAACCTTTGGCAAGCTTCATCCGGAGATACGACTCGATGAAGCCGTCGATCTCGCCGTCCAGCACGGCACGGGGGTTGCCGACCTCGTGGCCGGTGCGCAGGTCCTTGACGATCTGGTAGGGCTGAAGGACGTACGAGCGGATCTGGTTGCCGAAGCTCACGTCGCCCTTCTCGTCATATTTCTTGGCGTACTCGGCCTCGCGTTTCTCTTCCTCCATGCGGATCAGCTTGGCCTTGAGCAGGGCCAAGGCGTTGGCGTCGTTCTTGTGCTGTGAGCGTTCGCTGCGTGATTCGGCGGCGATGCCCGTTGGGAGGTGGGTGTAACGGACGCCCGACTCGGTCTTGTTCTGGTGCTGGCCGCCGGGTCCGCCCGAACGGAACGTGTCGCGCTTCAGCTCATCGTCCCTGAGCACGATGTCGATCGTTTCATCGACTTCGGGCAATACATCCACCGACGCGAACGAGGTGTGCCGCCGGGCCGCCGAGTCATACGGGCTGATCCGCACCAGGCGATGGACGCCGGTCTCGCCGCGCAGGTTGCCGTAGGCGTAATCGCCTTTGATGTGGATGGTCGCCTCGGCGATGCCCGCGGCGCCGCCGTCCTCGCGGTCGGTGATCTGGACGGCGAACCGCTTGGATTCGGCCCACATCATGTACATGCGCATCAGCATTTCGGCCCAGTCGCAGGCCTCGGTGCCGCCGGCCCCGGCATGGATCGTGACGAACACGTTGCAGTGATCGTTGGGCCCACCGAGCATGGACCGCAGCTCGAAGGCCTCGAGATCAGCCACGGCCCGCGTGCATGCCGCGCGGATCTCGTCGTCGAAGTCGTCGCCGCCATCCTCCTCGGCCAGCTCGATTGAGGCCGTCAGGTCGCCGGCCTGCTTGATGACATCCTCGAAGGGCTTGAGAACCGCGTTGAGCGTCTTCAACTCCGCGATGACACCCTTGGCCTTCTCCTGGTCGTTCCAGAACGTCGGGCTTTGCATCTCCCGGTCGAGCACGTCGCGGCGCGATTGCTTTTCGCCTAAGTCAAAGAGAGTCTCGTAAATGGAGGATCCGGTCGATCACACCCTTGGCCGTTCGATTCAGCTCGGCATCCACGGCGAAAAGCTCCTTGTGATGGAACGCACTGCCCTCGCTCGCGCGACGAACCACTGGCCCGGGACGAGGCAGATCCGATAGAGCAAGTACCATTAGAGCCGATCTCGGCGAGTTGAACCAGACGAACCTGGGTTGGCGGTGCTCTCAGCCCTCGGGGAGTATCGTTCAGCGTGTACCTGCCAAACCGGGT
>JBAUOX010000495.1:0-2812 GCA_049579985.1 Isosphaeraceae bacterium
TTCCCGCACTTTGCCGGGGCGTCGTCAAATCGCCCACGATGCGGCCAAGCAAGGATTCGATCGCATCCAAATAACGTAAAGTCAGACGGCGAAATCTCTGGTATTATGACTCCGGGCATTCCGCCGGACTGGCCGCGATGCTGATCATCGAGCTCTTGCTTGCCTGAGCGGGGAAGTTCCGCCCCTTTCCGCACTCGACCCAAGTTTGGCGATGGGGGATGGGCCGTGCTTGCAGGCTGAGCAGCCAACCAGGGCTGCCGTTGGCGGCGCGTCACCCCCCCCAGCGTGCTTCCAGCCAGGCGGCGAGCCGTTTTGCCCACCGCGTCTCGTTGCGGGTATCCTCGACGGAGAGCCAGTGCGTCAGTTCGTCGGCCCTGACCTTGAGCAGCCGGCTCGCCAAAGCCGGCCTGTAGCGGCCATCGCGGCCAAGGCGTTCGATCACGACCTTCTGGCCGTTGAAACGCCACAGCTCGGCGACTTTCATCGCCGCATAGATTCCCGGCCGGTCGACTTCCGGAGGCGAGATGTCGATCTCGATGGCCAGGTCGGGAGGGGGCATCCGGCGGGCGGCATGCTTACCCTTGATCTTGGCGGCGGCCTCGATCTTCTGGAGCTCAACGTAGTAGCACTGGTCGGCCTCGATGCCCCGGCCGATCGCCGGTCGCTTCCAGGTCATCTCGCCGTAGCTGCCCAGGGGCAGGTCGAGGACCTTGGCGATCTCGAACACGGCGTAGCCGAGCAGTTGCCTGTACTTCTCATGGTCCCGGCTCTTGGTCATGATCTCCAGGTTGCTCCCGTCGAAGGCCATCCGGATCGGGCTGCGTTCCGGCAGGCTGTCGACCCAGGTCTCGTAGACCGACCAGTCGACGTCGGGGACGACCAGACGCGTCGAGCCGACGAGGACTCGTCGTTCCGGCCCGATGGGTGCAAGAGTGTCCGTCTTCAAGGTGACCCCCTTCTCTTTTCAGGAGTAGTGCCGGCAGATTCTCCCCTCCGCACTCGATCTCCGCGCGGTGCGTGGGTCGGTCTTCGTCGAGTTCCTTTTCTTACCAACAGCCTGCACCAAACTATCTCCATAATGCATCTTATCAAGACCGGGGCCGAGGGCGCCCATGGCAGGACGACCCAAGCACTTCCTTCAAGCACTTCCTTGCTCGGCTCCCCTCCTTGCGCTACGATGGGGCAGGGCGCGAGGTGGTCTGGGATCGAGCCGGACTGAAGGCCGTCGATGACGGCGAGGCACAGCGAACCATCAACCCCGAGCGTCGAGCGGGGTGGGCGCTCTGAGTACGACCGCCACCCCGGGCGCTCTGGCGACGCGATCGAGCGCAGTGATTCCGACTGTAAGGTGCCAAGACAGAGGAGGCTCTCATGGCAGATGCCCTGGCCGGAAAGGTTGCCGTGATCACAGGCGGGGCGACGGGGATCGGCAAGGCCGTGGCAACCCGGCTGGCGGCGGTAGGGGCGAAGGTCCTCATTGCCGGCCGCGACCATGTTCGCGGCAAGACTTCCGCCTACGATCTGGAGAAGCAGGGTTATCAGGTCAAGTTCCTGCGGACCGACGTCCGGATCGAGAATGCGATCAGCGGCCTCTTCGACCAGGCGATCGAACTCTACGGCGGACTGGACTACCTCTTCAACAACGCGGGCATCGAGGGAGTGCTCGGCCCGATCAGTCAAAATTCCGAGGAGATCGTCGACGATGTCCTGTCCATCAACATCAAGGGTGTCTTCCTCTGCATGAAGCAAGTTCTCCCCTTGTTCACCAAGCAGGGGGGCGGGATCATCGTCAACACCTCGTCGTTCGTCGGCACGGTTTTGCCGTTCCCGGACGCGGTCCTGCTGGGAGCGACGCAGGCCGGAGTGATCAGCATGACCCAGTCCGTCGCCGCCGGTTTCGCGAGCGAGAACATCCGGGTCTTCGCGGTCTGCCCCTGGCTCACCGACACCCCCATGGTGGACCGGCTCACGCACCATCAGGCCGAGGCGAAGAGCCGGCTCGCGGGGATGAACCCCAGCGGCAGGGCCGCAACCCCCGAGGATGTCGCCAACGTGGTCCTGGCCATGTTCGCCGGCGACCCGAGCTTCCAGTCGGGCGACGCCGTCCTGGTCGACCACGGCGGCGCCACCCAGAAGATCCGGCCAATGTCGGCGTGACGATCTGCCCGGCGCCTCGAGCGGGCAGATCGTGGACAGTGTGCTCGGAGTCCTTCCCATGGCCCGACCGCGCCGGCGGTCGACCTCGACCGGGAGGGTTCCGCCATCGGGCGGCTCAGTTAGCCCGGTCAGCGTCCCGGCGTTGGCCCGGGATTCGCCAATCGGCGTCACTTGAATGCGAACGGCCGTCTCGCCACGCTGAGCCTGGGTGATCGGACCTGCCTCGCTGGCGAATTGTTTGAAGTGCGGAAGGACCTCAAGTCCACAATGACCACTTCCCCGACGCCAGGACATGGGCCGCGATCAGGGCATTTGTGGTTGCGTGAGCCAGCACGGCGTCCGAGAGCTTGCGCCGGCCGTACAGGGCGAGCGCGTAAAACATGCCAGCTATGATTCCGGCGATCCAGCGGTCGTGGAGTATCCCGAAGAGCGACGATGAGACCAGGAACGAGGGCCACGAGAAGGTGCCCTGAGGTACCGACTTGAAATCGGCGGCCATCAGTCGGCGGATCAGGTAGCCCCGGAAGGCCAGTTCTTCGACCAGCGGCGTGACGATTACCGACCCCAGTGCCCGGGCGATGACCCAGGCCACCGCTCCGGCACCCGCAAGCGGGACGGGCGCCGTGGGTGGGGTCTGGCCGGATTTCCACGGCTC
>JBAUOX010000496.1:0-4407 GCA_049579985.1 Isosphaeraceae bacterium
TTCGCGTGAAAGATGCTGTCGAGTGTGTCTGGTGGCTATCGAAGACACCCTGGCCGAAGGCCAATAACCAGCAAGTCCTGAATGAGTATTCCCCCGACATGAAGCGATTGCTCGAGAAGGGGTACCGACCCAAAGTCAGACCCAGCGGGCATATCATCACGAAGAAGTTCCGGGATCGCGGCGGGAGCATACCGTCGAACATCTTTATATGCGGCAACAACGACGCCAACGGGCATTACCTGGAGCGGTGCAAGGCCGAGGGGATCAAGCCCCACCCGGCCCGGTTCCCACACCAGTTGCCATCGTTCTTCGTCAGGTTTCTGACCAATCCCGGGGACCTGGTCCTGGACCCGTTCGCCGGGAGCAACACGACCGGCCAGGTGTGTGAGCGGGAGGGGCGGAAGTGGATCGCGATCGAACGGGACGAGGAATACCTCAAGGCCAGCAAGTTTCGGTTTGAGCCAGATGCTCCCGCAGTAGTGGCGGGTGGCCCTATTGAGGTGAGTGCGAACGGGAAAGGGGGCCGTCTCTCGAAAAAGTCGGATCAACCCAGGTTGTTTGACTAAACTAACGGAAGGCTGCCCGAGGGGACTAGGTACGATTGCCATCGTGGAGTTGTGGACCCCATAAAGGTAGGGAAAGCGGAGAATCAGGGCCCACCAGGGGACATAGGGGATTGTCTTCATAAAATAGAAAGCATAGGCAGAACGAATCAGGTTCCCCAGACCACCCAAATCGCTTTTACAATACAGAATTGTGATCAGATTTTGGGTAAGATGGGAAAGGGATTTAGCATTGATGGCTGCTGGAACTCCAGAAATCTCTACCTTTCTCTACCGCGCGCCCGTCCAGGTCCGGTGAAAAGTTGGTCTTGTACAAGCTGGTACGGGCAGTGGTCTTCTGAACCGCCGTCCTCGTTCCACGGCTCAGGATGGCCCGGAACTTGCATAATAACTGGCGAACTGAGAAGGCAATGGAGTCGCGGGGAGTGAGTTCATGGCGATGGCACCGGAGGTCGAAACGTCGCGGGTGTTCGTGGTCGTCAACGCGAAATCGGGGAACTCTTCTCCCGAAGAGGTCCGCAAGGCCTGGAAAGCTCACCGGGCAGAGGGAAGCGGGGAGTACCGGATTCACGAGCCGGGCGCGGGAGAAGATATTCTCGCGATCGTCCGGGAGGCGGTCGCGCAGGGATTCGACACCGTGGTGGCAGCCGGAGGCGATGGTACGGTCTCGGCAGTGGCCAACGGCCTGATCGGCAGCGGGGCGCGGCTGGGGATCATCCCGCTCGGCACGGCGAATGTCCTGGCGCGCGAACTCGGAATCCCGATGGCGCTGGACGACGCTTGCGCCCTGTTGAAAGGCCCCAATACGACCACAAGCATCGATGCGATGAAGGTGAAAGGCACTCACTACTTCACGCAGATCGGCATCGGCGTCGACGCGTTCATGATTCGCGACACGACGGTCGAGCACAAGCGCCGGCTGGGTAATGGGGCGTACATCTGGACGGCGGCGACCCGGTTCATCGGGTTTCAGCCGCACCGGTTCTCGATCGCGGCCGACGACCGGCGCGCGCGGCCGAGGGCCCTCCAGGTGGTGCTGGCCAACAGCGGCAGCCTGGGCACTTCGGGACTGCGCTGGGGGCCCGACGTTCGGGTCGATGACGGCCAGATCGACGTCTGCATCTTGCGGGCACAGACCCTGCTGAACTTTCTGAGCGTGGGCTGGAGCGTGATCCGAGGCCGTCACCGGGAAGACCGCAACATCCAGCTCCTGACCGCCCGTCGGGCCGTGGCCATCCACACCGATCGGCCCTTGCCGGTGCAGGGTGACGGCGAGCTGATTAACGAGACGCCGCTTGAGGTTCAGGTGGTTTCCCGGGCACTGCGCGTCATCGTCCCGATAAACCAGGCGAAGAATTGAGCCTGGAACAGAGGCTGGAGCACCCGGCTCTTGCTCGAGCTCTCGCCCGCCGTTTAGTTCTTGACTCTTCCCCTGGAAAACCCTCATGAAGATCGTTCACCTTTCGGATATTCACGTCTGGCGTTATACCTGGAACCTGCGTCATTTGTTGGGCCGACGCGCCCTGGGCATGATGGAATTGCTCATGGGTCGCGCCAGGCGGTTCCAGCTTGATCGTCTGGCGGCGGTGGTGGACCGGGCTGCAGGGCTGGAGCCGGACCACATTGTGATCACCGGAGACCTGACGACGACCGCCCTGCCCTCGGAGTTTCGCGAGGCAGCGCGCCTGCTGGCCCCGCTGCTGACCGATCCTGCCCGGGTGTCGATTGTTCCCGGCAACCATGATCGGACGACCGGCCGCTCGTTTCGTTCCCGCCGCTTCGAGGGCACGTTTGGCGCGTTCATGCCAGCCTTGACTTTTCCGTGGCTCCGCCGGCTCGACGGCGACACGGCGATCCTGGGGCTTGACCCGACCCGGACTCGGTTCTCGCCGCGCGGACGGCTGCCCGCGGATCAACTCGCGGCCGCCCAGGCCATGACCTCCAACCCGGACACCCGGTCCAAAATCTTGATCGTGGCCTGCCACTACCCCGTGGCCGCACCCGTCCGCTACCAGCGTGAACTTTTCCACAAGCGGCTGGACAACGATCAGGCCGTTCGCACCTGGCTCGCCGGAATCGGCCCGCACCTCCATTGCTGTGGACATGTGCACGCAGCCTGGGCGTTCCAGCCGCCATCGCTGCCAAACCAGATCTGCCTCAACGCCGGCGCGCCCCTGATGCGCGACCCGACCGGCCTTCGACTTCCCGGATTTCTTGAGATCCAATTCGAAGGCGACGCCGTGACGGTGATTCACCAGGCCTGGACTGGCGCCGAGTGGAAAGCTGTGCCAATGCTCCAGAACGTCTGCCTGTCCACGATCGATGAGACTGTGAGCGCGACGAAACACGAGGCTGGGTGAAGACACCTTCACCGGTCACCGCTATCAGGTTCTTCGCATGCGCCGCGGGCTCGGGACGTAAAACCCCGGCTGTCGACGATGTTCTGATCACACTCTGGAAGGGATGTGCTCTCGGGCCCATTCCGAGTCCCGCGGAGCAAGCGGAGGATCGGGTGAGCCGTTGTAGATGTAGTGCTCATAGCCCGTGCTCTCGTAGACTTGGTGCAACAACTCTTGAAGATCGACCTGGACGTCGCCATCAGGAGCGCGCAAGGGGATAGGGATGAGCGGCAGGCGATCACGGAGCCCGATTGGCCAGAAGTCCGCGTAGGGACGATCCTGGACCCGGCTGACAAGGATGGAATAGTCACAGTCCGGCCGGTTCTTCACCGGCATCGCCGCTCCGCCGCGTAGTAGATCGATCTCCACAAGGTGCGCCCGGCTCCGCAACAGCTCCCTGCGCTTGGTCAGGTACTGCTCACGGTCGTCCCCAGGCCGCTTGTTCGATGGGCTCAAGAATTCGACCACTGTGATTAACTCGCGACCGACGCGATCCCGGATCTCCAGGAAGGGAACCCGTTCGACGTCCTGTTCCGGCGTTTCCACGCGAGCCGGTGCTTCAAGGACGCCAGTAAAGATGCCGGCCTTTTCGCTCTGCCGGATCTCCGGTCGAGCCACCGAGAGATCGCTGCGCCCGATTCGAATCCGGGGCTCGGGCGGTAGGTCATGGATATAAAGATGCTCCTCGAGCTTGATGATGTAGTCTGGGCCAACCTGCGGAACGAGGTGCCGGCGCATGGCGGGCAGGAACTCGAGGTGAAAGTCCTGCCAGAGCTCCGCTTGCTCCAGGTACGGGTTCATTCCAGGGAACGGTGACGGCATCAGTGTTCTCCGGGATACTCCGTCATTGTACTCTCAGAACGACTCGTCACCTCATGGATTATCCAACGAGATAAAGAAACGAGTCGTGCCCTTTCCAGGTAGGTATCGTTACCCTACTTTGAGCAGCTTCTGGTATTCCCTCTCGGTGACGAGGTCTCGCGTGCTCTCGAGCCGGTCGAGGAACACGATGCCACGGAGGTGATCCTCCTCGTGTTGGAAGATTCGGGCGACGAAGTCTGTGAACTCGCGTTCGATCTGCTGGGCTCCGACGGTCTGGTAGCGGGTCCGGATGCGGCGATGGCGGGGAACCTCGCCGTGGATTCCGGGGATGCTCAGGCAGCCTTCCCAACCTTTGACCATGTCCTCGGATCGCTCCAGAATCTCAGGGTTAATCACGACCTCGGGCTCCATCGTCGGCGCCTCGGGATAGCGGGGGTTGGGCCGCGAGGCCACGATGAAAAGGGTAACCGGTTCATAAACCTGCGGCGCCGCGATGCCCACGCCGTCGGCCTCGCGCAGCGTCGCAAGCATGTCGTCGATCAGTGCCCGCACGTCGACCGAGGTGGGACGCTCCACCGGAGCGGCAAGCGTGCGAAGGACGGGGTGGCCAAGCTGGGCAATCT
>JBAUOX010000497.1:0-4636 GCA_049579985.1 Isosphaeraceae bacterium
GGCGCCGCCGGTGCAGGGGCCAGGGACTGGCGGACGGGCTTGCTCGTGGCAAAGGCGGCTGGGCGGGAGACCGCGGCTGGGGTGGGGCTGAGGATGCTGTTGACGCCCATCGTGGCCAGGCCCTGGACCAGGAGCATCGTCGCGATACTCAGCCCGAGAGCGTGCCAGGGATGAAACTGGAAGATCAACATGAACACGCCGAACCATACGAGCGCCTGGAACACGGTGCAGAGAATGTTGTTCGTGAACATCGAATCGAAAGACGCTGCCATCCCTTTGTAATAAAAGGCCGCCAGCATCAGGGCCAGCAGCAGCGAGCCCCCCGCCACCTTGAGGCCGATATGGGGCGTGACCCCGTCGTAGAGCTGGTCCTGTCCGATCTCGATCACGACGTAGCAGCCGACGAAGATGACCAGCCAGTAGATCAAGAGAGCCCAGATCGTCGCCATGACAGAACGCCCCGAGTTGCCAAGCCCATGACCAAGCAGGTTTCTTTCCGACTCTTTCGTATCCTACCGGGAACCCGCGGCGGTCTCCACCGGGCCCTGGCGGTTTTTCGCTGAACTGCTATCATGGCGAGCATCGATAAAAACGCAAGTCGTGCGGCAGACGGGTAAGACTCGATGATTCGCCTCAGTGCTTTCGCGGACGAGATTTCCCAGGACCCCCTGGAGCAGATTGACGTTCTGACCCGCCACGGAATCCGGCACATCGAGTTTCGTGCCATCCACGGGACCAATGTCCTGGACCTCGACGACGAGCAGCACGAGGCCTATCGTGGTCTCTTGCGGGCGCGGGGCTTCGGGCTCAGCGCATTGGGCTCGCCGATCGGCAAGATCCGGATCACCGAGTCGTTCGACAATCACCTCTTGCGGTTCGGCCGGGCCCTGGACCTGGCGGACTTCTACGAGACGCCCCGGATCCGGGTCTTCAGCTTTTACATCCCGCCCGGCGATGATCCCGCGGTTTACCGCGAGGAGGTCATCGCCAGGATGAAAGAGCTCGCGCGCCGGGCCGAGAGCCGGGGCGTAACCTTGCTGCTCGAAAATGAGAAGGGAATCTACGGCGACACGGCCCAGCGCGTCAGCGACCTGCTCGAGAGCGTCGATTCCCCGGCCCTGGCCCATGCGTTCGATCCGGCTAACTACGTCGAGGTCGGTCAGGACATCGACCAGGCCTGGAGCCTGCTGCACGCTCGAGTCCGGCATTTTCACGTCAAGGACTACAATGCCAAGACGCACCGCAACGTTCCGGCCGGCACCGGTGACGGCCGGATTCCCAGCCTCATGGAACGTGCGGTGGAGGGCGGTTACGACGGTTTCGTGGTCCTTGAACCGCACCTTGTCGTCGCCGAGCTCTCCTTCGGCTTCACCGGCCCCGAACGGTTCGCCGACGCCGCCACGGCCCTCAAGAACATCCTCGACCAACTTGCGATCGCATACGCTTGAATCCGGCAAGCAGGGAATCGTGGCGAGTGCAACAAGAACCAGGTTGATTGCTTCTGCTCTCGATGTGATTGTTCGCCGACACGACGAGCCGGTGATTTGATCCACCGGCTCTTTCAGTTGGCCGACCACCAGGAGAGCCGAACGGTCAGGCAAGCCTGGTAATCTTAGTCGTTCTCGGAACCTGGATTGGACGTGAGGGGGAAAAGGTGGCCGCTGCTTCCCTTTGAGAAAAAGGTGAAGACCCTGAGCCGGGAAGCATCCGATGAACAACAGCGGCGACCCTGAACCCGCTCGCCGCTTTGCGCAGGGATGCCTCTATGACGATTGGTTTGATGGAACGAGCCTTAGCTTTGAGCCCGGATTCGCCCGCGGAATCGGCACGCCGCGGCGCCAATGAGCAGCGACCATGCGAGCCAGGTGGTTGGCTCGGGAGTATTCGGGATCTCCTGCGCGGCAGTGGTCGAAACCTTGGTCCAGTCCAGACCGGCTTCTCCAACCTGGTCCATGGCCGAGCCGGCGTACATCTCGATCCAGAATCCATTGGAGGGATTCAGTCCGGGTATCTGGCTGAAGTTCGTGATGGTGAACTCGAGCTGCGGATAGGCCGGAGTGGGATTGTGGGCCAGGTTTCCCGTGAACTGGGGCAAGGTCTGGCCGAACTGGTAGCCCAATCCGTCCGCTGCGGTAGCCGCGTTGTATTTCGAGACCGTGAAGCCGTCAATGCCCTTGCCCGACTGGGACTTGTCGGCCGGGACGCCGGCGATGACAAGCGGGATACCCGGCTGGGTAGGGTTGGTGGAACTGACCGGGGCGAACGCGATCGCGATCGACTTGTCGCCGCCCAGGTTAGCAGGGTCATCGCCGGTCGGCGTTCCGGCCGGGTTGCCATTGGCCTGGCCAAAGGGCGCGTACTGACCGTTGGGATTCTTGAACGTGTCGATCCCGACGTAGAGCGTGTCGTTCGAGGAGTTGTAGTACGTCCGGATGTCCTGGACGGCCCACCCCGAGACCCATCCGTTCGCGGTGTCGGCGGCCGGCTGGCCGATGTCCAGCGGGTTGGTACTCACCGGCGTGACGACGACGCCCGGGTTGGTGGCCGGATTGAAGTCATTGGGCACATTGCCTGTGAACTCAATCGGGGCCGCATTGGCGGCAGGCGCGTGCAGCCCGAGCAGGATCAGCAACGCAACATTCCATGTGTACAAGCGGCGGAGGACCATGACGAGTCTCCTTCCACGTATGGTTAGTTCGTCCCGCGGATGCCGGCCGGGGCATGACGTATACGTTTGCCGGGACGATCTTGCCAGAAAATGAGGCGACCAACGCGTGGCGAGCGACAGACACGCCGCGACATGGTCAAGATGACGGTTCGTTTCGCACCTCCGGACCGGCTCGAAAGATCCTGGCTCCGCCAAGTTCGTTCGAGGCCGCTTTCCCAGTGTCCCTCCCCCAGGGGAGAGGGATTTCCAGAAAGGACGATGGCGCGATGTCGCTATTCGCTAGACTGCTGCAAGCTGTTCGCTCGTGGCGCCGCCGTCGGGGTGGCCCCAAGACCATCCGATACGCCGGCATCACCATGGAACAGCTTGATCATCGGCAATTACTAAGCGTCAACTTCACGGGAAACGTCCCAGTCGATTTTCCCGCTACGCAAGTTCCAGGTGTTGTCGTCTTACCCGACAACCCGTCGGTCACGCATCCGGCGATCCCCCCTAACCTTCAACCGCTCGTGCGGGTCTCGGGCTTTGACATCTCGGGGATTCGAGTCAGTTATTCCCCGTTCGACGATACTCTCAGCATCGGGCTGGATCAGCCTCAAAGCCTGAACCACCCCGGTGAGGTCATCGCCGGTGATTCAGACAATAATGGAAATTCCGGAACCGTCAACCCCTTTGTAGCCGCGGCAGCCTTGCCAGCAATGTTTCTGGATCCGCCTGACTGGGGCGGAAGCAAGTCCCTGGGGGCGTTCATCGACTTCACGGGCAGCGGCGTCGCCCAGATCGTGGCCGGCTTCTCGCCCGTGCCTCCCGCTCCCATCCCGACCGACCCCACGCCCCCGAAGCCCTATGAGGTTGCGTACGCAATTCCGGCCCCACCCGGCTCCACTCCGGCGTTCGGCACCGAGCTCCCTCAGTTCGAGGGCAATGTCTACACCAATAATTCGATTGCCCATCCCAACCTCGAGTTCTCGATCAAGGACTTCTCACAGCTTTACGAGCTAGAGACGGGAAAGACGCTCAATGCCTCTTCGGTGATCTACATCGGCGGATTCGGAGGCTCGGGTGAGGACAACGGCATCGGCGAGGCATTCTTCCCCGAACAGCCGGTGAGCATCGGCGCGGCCCAGTTGCCCAACACGTGCCCGCCAGCCTCGCCTCCGATACTGATCAACCCGCACGAGCACCGGGGCATCGACACCTCCCACCGTGATCTGGTCAGGGTCTACGTGCAGGGAACGTCGGGTTTTGATGTGACCACGATCAACCCCGCCACGGTCTCGCTCGATGGTGCCAGCCCGATCGCCCACTTCACCCGCCACTTCCCGCACAGCGAGTTCCCGGTCGCAACCTACGTTTTCGTCGGCTCGGACATCCACCTGCCCGCCGGCTATACCACCGCGACCTTCACCGCGCAGACCTTCAGCGGCCAGCAGATCACCTCGTCCAAACAGGTCCTGAACATCCCGTTCTCGGCGAAGGTCCCGGGCCGGCTGCACTCCCTGATGGACAAGGGTTCGGTTTACCCCGGTCTGCGCCGCCTTGAGACGACGAATCCGGGCGCGGTCACGCTTGGTAACACGACCCAGCCCCTTTCGGCCTCGGTCAAGGTCAACCTGACGTCGAATGCGGCGATCGGGAACCTACGGGTCAGCTATCGCGACCAGGTATCGACGACCGGTACCACGACGCCGGTCGCCCTGCCCAGGACCGTTGTCTCCCTTGCCGCTAGACGCCGGAGCGGCGCGCAAGCGAGCAAGGCCTGATCAAGCCTGATGACTCAACGTGCCTGCTTCCTCCATGCTGCCGTGGTTTGTTTTGACAAACGCGATTGCATGGAAGAAGCAGGCAACTGCTTCGTTCAACGCTTGGAGAACTGGAAGCTCTTGCGGGCTTTCTTGTGGCCGAACTTCTTACGCTCGACCATGCGCGCGTCGCGCGTGAGGTAACCGCCGTCGCGAAGGGCAGAGT
>JBAUOX010000498.1:0-3819 GCA_049579985.1 Isosphaeraceae bacterium
CGATCCGATCTCTGAATGTGAGAGAATTACCCCCGTCGGGCTCGTGTGCCGCAACTGGTAATCGATAATCCACGCTCCCTGATCCTGAGCGACCGAGCGTCGGATCAGAACAAACCGAGTAGACGCCAAGTCGGAAGTCTGCCTCAACGGCACCTCTCCCGCCCGGGAGCCGGTCAGAAGCAGAGGAGTGGCCATAAGATACGACGCGAGGACAGCGCCAACGATCAGGCTCGCCACGAAACCGCGCCCAACCTGGTTTCGAACCCGGGGCCTGAACCGGTACGCGCGGCCCGCCGAACGGGCCATGTCAACCTTGAAATTGTCAGTCACCATGATCTACCCGCTCCTTCCGTGGTCCAAAAGCCGCGTGCAGCCATCCTGGCTTTGAGATGAGACGGCACTTGCAGCCGACCCCTTGGCGGGTCGGACTTCGAATGCGGAGAAGCAGGGCGCCATGAAGCCCTGAGCGTGCTCTGACTCTCTTTTGACTCCTGGTTTAAGCATACGACACGACAGAGATTTCGTCGCGCAGAGCCATCGGTGAGGATTACCGGTCTGTGGTCTTGGACCGGAATACCTCCAAGCAAATTCCTGGCCGTCAAAGTCGGGCTGGCAAGGATGGGAACGGCAGTGGCTCCTCAATCGTCCTCGGACTCGTCGGGATCGGTCTCTGCCTCGCCTTCCCCCTCATCGTCCAGATCGAAAGACGTCGCGGGGACCAAGGTGCATCGTTCCAGGAACGGCGGCAGAAACCGATCCAGGAAAATGGAGACGGCAATCTGAGTCGTGGGGTTGTCCATGCCCCAGATGCTGACGCGAGGCTCGTTGAGATCGGGATCCATTTGGATGAAGTACCGCTCGTTGAATGCCAGCGAGATGGGTACCTCCTCGAGCCAGCGATGCGCCAGAGCATTGACACCTGGGCCCCCGAGAGAAATGGTGGGCAGGCTTTGGAGAAACTCGTCGTGGATCCAGCGAAAGTCCGCGATCACGCGAACCTGGTAGTCGGAAAGATCGTGCCCAGGCTTGGACCCGGCCTGATCGGCGCTGGCGGACAAGATGCCTTCGATCCGCTGCTTGAGGTAGTATCCAAGCGGTCGATCCATTTCCTCGGCGCGGAGTGTGCTCCCGGTGACGATCAAGAGAAGCCTCAAGGGTGACGCCTTGGCCATGTTCGGCCCCTTCCTCTCAATCCGATGATGAGCAGCAAGCCGGGAATTGATAAACGGCCTGCCCGTCGGTTCGGGTCTTGCCGGCCATGTCATTATAGGGCCATCGAGATACGGCGTTAACCTCCTTTCGGATTTCGACATCCGCATTGTCCAGCGAGCAGCCTTCGGCGCTCCGAGCGGCCCGTTCATGGAGCCGTTGGCGCTGATGACGACCTGGTGGCCCGCCACAAAGCGATCCGGCGGATCGCGGCCTGCGCCGCATGGCATTCATCATCCCCTTCTCCCTCGAACCGCTGTGAGACGGCTTGGCGGCCGGCTAGAGGTATCAAACACCAGAAGACAACCCGCCCACCAGGCTCTCCTTCAATCGTGTACCGTGTCACTCCCAGCGATTGCATCTTGCGGCGTAAGGCTACCCAATCTGGAGGCGATCCTGAGGAACTGGCGCCACCACTCGTCAGCGTCGACGAGGGCGGAGTCGACATTGGCACTCCAGATGCGGACGGGGAGGAAGCGGCTGGCGCAGTTTCTAGGGGAATCGCAGCCGGCGTGGTCGGCTCCGCGACACCGGGTTGGGCCACGGATGGTGAACGAGAGGCCAGCAGAGCCGGGCCCACACTGGGATCAAGGGGCGCTGGACTTGGTCCGGACGCTGGACTTGCATCGGATCCCACGGCCATCGAGCCGGCATTTCCTGATTCCATGGGCGGTTCCAGACCTGGCGGTGCTGACGATGGCAGCTCTGGATTCCTGTTCATGGCGGCTCCCCGCTTCGTCGTCGGCAGAGACCGACTGCCAGGCTCAGACATCGAACCGGACTGGCGCTGGCCGGGCTTGTCCTTCGGATCAGCCGGTTTGGACACTCCTGGCTCGGGAATGGTTGTCGGCAAGGGTAATGGTGGCGGATCCGCTGAGGACGACGAAGTCGAAGATGCTGGCCAGTCTGGACCAATCGCCGGAGAACCAGCGGGACTCTGCTTGCCCGCCTGCCTCTCGGCGCCCAGAGCTGTGGTTTGAGAGTTCGGCCGGCCAGCCGCCGGAGAAGTTCCCGGGCGATGGGGTTCGGCGGGGTCGGACGTGACCTGCGGTAGATCGATCGAGGCAATCTCACCGCCGTCCTGCAAGCCCATGTAGTCGAGTAGTCGGGCCTGAACCCAGCGGAGTCCCGGGCCATTGACGACTGCCCCACCCAGGAAGGCCGCCGCTACCATCACCACGACGAAAATGGCATGTCGCATGGTCGTGGCCTCCTTGCCCTGACCCAGTCATCGATCGATCTTCTTTCCTGGCAATCGCCACGCGCTGGCTTGTCAAACCGAGATCACCCGAAATAATCCAGAAAACCCGAGGAAATATTCCAATAGCGAGAGCTCACGCTTGGCGAGAGGCTTCCGCTAGTCCGCGGCACGAACCAGACAGAAGGAGTCAAGGCCCAGCCCCGAGGCGACGAATGCTATTAGGACCGCGCCTTCATCACGAGGAACGATGCTTGAACATTCCAGGGGACAGGCCGTGCACCGGAACAAATGACCACGGTTTTCTGCTAGAGAGCCGATCCCGCGCGCGTTATCTAACCAAGATCGTCGAATGGAACAAGGCCAGTCGGCAATGATGCGATCCTTACAAACCCCCAAGGGGCCTTCCGGTCAGTTATCCGAAGCCTATTGCTATCCTGCCTATGCGCCGATGGCCATGAGGCATCAAGCTTCCCGGATCCGGCTCCCGCTAGGACGATTGACCGTGGGCGTCGTGGCCGCCATCTGGTATCTGATCACCCTGCCTTTCCGGCTTTTGATCGGGATTATCGGGATCCTGGGTCGTCTGGCCGGCATCATCCTTGGCTTTTCACTCATGGTTGTCGGCATGGCTCTCTGGGCCGGCCCTTTGTTCATCCTCGGTATTCCGCTGTTCATCATCGGGCTGCTGTTGACCCTTCGATGCCTGGGCTGAGAGACTCACGATTCGTGTAATCGCGCCGTAGCTTCCGATTCCTGCATGTTCGGCTTCGCCCCTTTGCGAAAGGGCCGTCTTGAGCTCGATTTACCTCGATCACAACGCAACGACGCCGCTTGATCCCGAGGTGTTGGAAGCCATGCGCCCCTATTTCCTGACGGCCGGGAATGCCGAGAGCCGGCATGCGGCGGGGCGTCAAGCACGGCGCGCCTGGGAAGAGGCCAAGGAGACGGTGGCCCGGATCCTGGGAGCCGAGCCGGGTGAGGTGGTTTTCACCTCAGGGGGAACCGAGGCCAACAACCTGGCGGTTTTCGGCCTGGCTGGGATCCATCAAGTGCCGGGGCACGTTGTCTCCAGCCCGATCGAGCATCCCGCGGTCGCCGAGGCGGTGGCCCGGCTCGAGGTCGAGAAATTCCGCGTGGACCGGCCACCGGTCAATGCCGAAGGGCTTGCCGATGCCGAGCTCATGGCCGCGGAATTTACCGAACGGACGCGTCTGGCGACGTTGATGCTTGCCAACAACGAGACCGGTGCAATCCAGCCGGTGCAACGGCTTGCGGGTCTGGCACTCGTGCAGGGCATCCCGGTCCATACCGATGCCGTGCAGGCTGTCGGGCGGATTCCCGTGAATTTCCACGCCCTTGGTGTGACAAGCCTGGCAGCCAGCGCCCATAAGTTTCACGGGCCGCTGGGT
>JBAUOX010000499.1:0-4099 GCA_049579985.1 Isosphaeraceae bacterium
ATCCCGCAAAAGAGCGGAAAGAGCCGTCCCGTCACCTTGACGTCCAGCGGTAGCCGGACCAGTAGCCGCTCGACGGCCAGGAACCCCGGCGGGGCCATCTGGTCCCCTTCGAGATGGCGGAAATCGACGATCGCGCGGTCGGTCACGTTCGCCAGGAGAGCGCTCTCGTCCATGTAAAGCGAGCGGAATTCGAGATACTCCCAGACCCGCAGAATCACACCGAGCGCCACTGCCAGCCAGGCCAGGTTCTCGCACGTCAGCTCCAGGTTCCACGAGCCGGCGATCCTGCCGAGCCGCCGCTGAAGAGCCGACCCGCTGCCGGCATGTTCGGCTGGTCCGCCATTCATCACCGCTTTCTCTCCGTGATGCTGGGCCCGAGGGAAAAGGGGGTTGAGTCGTACCCCACCCATCCATCGCGGGGAAAGTCGAGGTTGAGTGGGTCCATTCGTCCGGTTATTTTACAGCACTGAGAACCCAGGTCGATGAGCCTGAGGTCAAGGATCTTCCGAGCCGACGAGCCGAAAGGGGCCGCAGATGGGTATGTTCGCGGGGAAAAAGGGCATGGTGCTGGGCGTTGCCAACGATTTCAGCATCGCCTGGGCGATCACGCGGAAACTCCTGGACGAAGGTGCGGAGGTCGGGTTCACGCACTTGCCCGGCGAGAAGATGGAGCGGCGGGTCCGCAAGCTCGTCGAACCGATCGGGGCCAAATTGCTCGTCGCTTGTGACGTTCAGAAAGACGAGGATATCGCCCGCACCTTCGACCAGGCCGGCCAGACTTTCGGCGCGCTCGACTTCGTGCTGCACTCGATCGCTTTCGCCCCCCTCAATGATATTAAATGTAATTATGTGGATTGTAGCCGCGAGGGTTTCAAGACCGCGATGGATGTCAGTGTGTACTCGCTGGTCGCCGTCGCGCGGCAGGCTGCGAAGGTCATGCCCGAGGGCGGATCGCTGCTCACGATGACTTACTTCGGCGGCGAGCGCGTGGTCCCGGGCTACAACCTGATGGGCGTGGCCAAGGCCGCGCTCGATGCCTCGGTGAAATACCTGGCCTATGACCTCGGCCCCAAGAAGATCCGGGTCAACGCCGTTTCCGCCGGCCCGGTGAAGACCCTGGCCGCCTCTGCCGTGGGCGATCACGACAATCTGGCCGGGCTATACACCGCCGTTTCGCCCCTGGGCCGCAATATCACTCGCGAGGAGGTCGGCGCCTCCGGAATGTTCCTGCTCTCTGACCTGGCGAGCGGCATCACCGGCGAAATCCTCCACGTCGATAGCGGCTATAACGTGATGGGCTCTCCCGGCCGTGCCATCGAGGCCGCGAAGGCGGGAGCCGTCTGACCCCGAATTCGCTTCGAGTCCTCACCTGTATCAGGGACGGTTCCAGAGCTTCCCGGTGCAGAGCGAAGAACATCTGTTGACCGTCTTGCGGTACATCGAGCGGAATGCTGTGGGGGCCGGGTTGGTCACGCGGGCCGAGCATTGGCGCTGGAGCGGCCTGTGGGCGAGGATGCAAGGAGAAGATGCGATCAAGGCCATCTTATCGCCTTGGCCGGTGGAACACCCCGTGGATTGGACCGATCGCGTGAATGCGCCGCTGAGCGCGAAGGAATTCGGGCGCGTGCGGGTGAGCATCGAGCAGGGCCGACCTTTCGGCGAAGACGAGTGGGTTATCCGATCTTGGCGGCTGGGCCCTCGCCGTGGGACAATAGATTGTCCTAGCAGGAGATACTCGGGAGGGGTATGCCGATGCCGGAGACGCGGGAACCGCAAAACGAGAACCCGGTGGTCGTGCTGGCCCGCTGGCAGGACCGCTTGAAGATCCTCGTCCACAAGGTCAAGGTGTGGGTCGAGAAGGCCGGCTGGCGGACTCGCACGATCGAGAAGCCAATGAACGATCGCAACTTGGGGAGGCACACGGTCCCTGTCCTGCTGATGGAGAAGGACACGGTCGAGGTGGCCTTGAACCCCGTTTCACCCCTTGTCTCCGGCGCCGAGGGGGCCGTCGACCTCTACCTGGTGCCGGCCTACGACGACATCGCCAGCCTTTACTTCGAGGGCGGCCAGTGGGTCATCCACTATGCCCTCTCGGCTGACCCCTTGGAAACACACTCTGTGATCGAGAGTGAGGCCTTGCCGCTCTCCGAGGAGACGATCATCCGGGTCTTGAACGCGATCGTCTCCCATGCCGCATAACCGCTTCGAGTGGATCGACCGACTCAAATTCGTGGAGCGGGAACATCGCGTCGTAGCGACCGCCATCGCGCGGCTGCGGCTCGCAATCCTTGAGGGACTGGTCCGAACACCGGACGGCACGACGCCCCGCGACCTTGTCGCGGCCGGCGAGAATCTTGAGACAACATACCTGGTCCGCCTCTGGGCAGAGTTCGAGACGGCGCTTCTCTCTTACTACCGAGACCTGACGGGCGACCCCGAGGCTCGTATCAAGGCGACCGATCTGGTCAACACTTTGGCCGGCGTACGGCGCGGCCGGGCCATCGCCGACGAGGTCAGGGCCGCTGTCCACGAGGTTCGGGAATACCGCAACTCGCTCGTTCACGAGCGCACCGACCCGGCACCGCCCGTGGGCCTCGTCGAGGCTCGCAGCCGCCTCGTCACCCACCAGTGTTTCCCTGGGAGGCGATCGCCATTCCCCGCCGCTCGGGCGGACTCGAGGAAGACTCCCGACGGGAAGTGAACTCTTGATTTAGCGTGCCGGCAAGTCAAAATCGGTGAGACTCGAGCATCCTGGCCACTCTCCACTCGGTTAAGGGAGGTCTCATGAGTACGGGTCAATCTTATCTTGATCCTTACAAGAATTCTCGGTTCCACGTCAAGTGGGATGGGCGTTACGTCGCGGGGATCAGCCGCGTGAGCGGACTGAAGCGGTCAACGGCGGTGGTGAGTCACCGCGAGGGGGGAGATCCGGCGGTCAGCCGCAAATCGCCCGGCGAGACTCAATACGAGGCGATCACCCTGGAACGCGGCTTGACTCAGGATCCCGCTTTCGAGGAATGGGCGAAACAGGTCTCGAACCTGAGTGCGGGGGGAGCGTCTACCGCGAATTTCCGCAAGGACGTGCGTATCGAGCTGCTCAATGAAGCGGGACAGATCGTGCTGGCGTACCAGGTTTATCGGTGCTGGGTGTCGGAGTA
This sequence comes from Isosphaeraceae bacterium, assembly GCA_049579985.1. Classification (GTDB taxonomy): domain Bacteria; phylum Planctomycetota; class Planctomycetia; order Isosphaerales; family Isosphaeraceae; genus Aquisphaera. The sequence continues at coordinate 3,159 of JBAUOX010000499.1, forward strand.
TCAGGCACTCTCCGACCTCGACGCGGGGGGAAACGCCGTGGCGATCGAGCAGATTCGTCTCGAGAACGAGGGCTGGGAGCGTGACACCGGTGTTGCCGCCCCAGTCTCCTGAGCGTGCTCTCGGGAAAGCGCCTGGGCGGCCCGTTCTTGGCGGCATCCGATCGAACCTCGATCGAGACCCTGCGGACCATGAGTAATGCGCTGGCGATACACGCTGTGACCGTCGCCCTGCGGCAACGGCTCGACCGAGGACTGAACGCCGAGGTTCCGGGCACGCGCGTCACGACCTGCCCTCCCGATCGGGCGCGCGAAGTCACCGGAAACCAGGTCAATCTCTTCCTCTACCACACCGTGCCCAGCCCGGCCTGGCGCAATGCCTCTCCCTCCGACGTCCCAGGCTCGAAAGCGGCTCAGCCACCCCTGGCGCTGAACCTCTACTACCTGGTCTCGGCGCACGGTCAGAACGAGGACGACCCCGATCCTATCAGCCACCGCTTGCTGGGCAAGGCGATGGCCCTCTTTCATGAAAACCCGATTCTCGAACCTGCGGAGATTCGCGACGCCGTGACCGCGGACGCCGGCGCGGGGGCCGGCGTCGCCGGCCAGTTTGATTGGGTGCGGATTGCACCCCAGCCCCTCGAGCTGGACCAGTTGACGCGGCTCTGGACCTGTCTGGGCTCGCCCTTCCGGATTTCGGTTGCCTACGAGGTTTCAGTGGTCTTGATCTGAGCTGAGTGCGCGGATCGAGGCGACAAGTCGCTCGAGAGATTGGACGCGTATCAGGAGGCCGGATGGACGATGTGATGCGATGGCAAGAACGCAACGGCCGTCATCTCTCGGCCGCGCTGGCGCGGCTGCGGCGGCTCCTGGGACAGGCCAGCCCCATGGACGACCACGCACCTGGCGGCGGCGACGAGGTTCCCGGCGACGAGGGCGAAACG
>JBAUOX010000500.1:0-6730 GCA_049579985.1 Isosphaeraceae bacterium
TGGAATCCGCTGAAGGAGTACAAGGGAACGTTCACGCCCGTCAACGTCAGGTCGGATTTAGTCACCGTAACGTCGTCGCTGAAAATGATGTCGATGGCTGTGATGTTGGTGAAAGGCAAGTCGCGGTGCAGGTTCATGATCGACATCGTCTGCTTGCCCCACTGAATATCGACGTCGGTGACCTTGGGATGTACGGTCAGGCTGCCGGCAACGAGCTGGAACACATAGTTGGTCGCGGCGAGCGAGCCCTGGCCGATCGTGATCGGGTAGACTCCGGCGGCATTGTTGGCGTTGGGCGGGGTCGAGAAGCTCGGCGCGCCGCTGAGGACGGCTTGCGTGTCGCCGCGGACGAAGCCGGTGACGGTGTAGCCGGGTGTCGGGATCGAGTCGCCGTGGTTGATGTCGAGGTTGCCGGCGGCGACAGCGAGCGTGGCGGGCGTAATCATCAGGTCGGCGGCGACGAAGGTCAGGTCATAGTTGAGTCCCGCGGAGAGCGTCCCCTGACCGATCGCGTACGAGCCGACGTTCTCGCCCGGGGCACGGGTCAGGCTGCCGGTGAGGGTGTCGGTGCCGGCGAGCGAGCCCGAGGTGATCTGGTAAGTCAGAGCCGGGTCGGCGGTGCCATAGACTTTCGTCTCTGGGTTGGCCGTCACCGTGATCGCCTGCGGCGCGATGGTAAAGCTCGTCGGGACGCTGTCGGCCGCGGCATAGTCGGCGCTGCCGGCGTAGTAGGCGACGACGGTGTAGGTGCCGGCCGCCGTCGGCGCGGTGCTGCCCAGATCGGTGCCGCCGATACCCATGCCGGCGTAGTAGGTGAACGACGAAGCGGCGCCGAGGTTGGCATTGTTGACGCCGGTGACCGAGCTGCTCAGAGCATGGTAGGGCGCCGCGTCGTACGTGACGTTGGGCGCGCTGACGTTGACCGTCGGCGTCGCCGGATTGACCGTCTGTGTGAGCGTTTGCGAGCCTTGCGCGTAGGTTGGGTCGCCGGAGTAGAGCGCAGTGATGGTATGGCCGGCGGCGGTCAGGGCGCTGATCGGGTCGCTCGTCGCCGAGCCGTTGCTGTCGAGCGTGACGGGCGAGCCGAAGTTGCTGCCGTCGATCTGGAATTGGACAGAGCCCGTAGGTGTTGGGTCGCCGCTGGCGGGGGGGCCGACCGTCGCGGTAAAGCTCACCGACTGGCCATAGGTCGTCGTCGAGCCGGGGCTGGCCGCGAGCTGGATCACGGGCTGGATCGGCGTCGAGGTGGCCGTCGCGCTGACGGTCGCCGTGGCGGTTGCGGTCTCGTTCGGGTTGCTCAGCGACTGCACCTCGATGGTGACCGTGCCCTGGCCGGTCGCGGCCAGGTCGGTCTGAAGCACGATAGCGCCGGTGGACAGGCCGGGCAGGATGAACTCGGGGATCGACTGCGTCGGGTTGCCGTCCAGTCCGGTGAGGCTGGCGGTGACGGGGCCGGTGGTCCCGATGATGGTCGCCGAGTAGCTGTCCTGCATGTTGCCCGTGTTATTGACCAGGAGCAGGAAGTCGGAGGTGCCGGGGAGTGGGATGACCTGAGTGGGCTGCTGGAACTGCGCTGTCATGCCCTGGGTCGGGGCGATGTTGAGCTCGGCCCTGGCGGAGTCCTGCACGTTGGGGTTGCCCTCCGACGTGGCGGTCGCGGTCAGCTCGAGGGTCCCCGGGTCGGCGAAGCTCACGGGATTGGTCGTGATCGCGACGTACTGGTAGCGTCCTGGAGAGAGCGTCACCTGGTCCGTGGCGAGGCTCGACACCAGAGCAGCCGGCCCGCCCAGGCTGAGGTCAAACGTATCCTGCACGGTCCCGGTGTTGTACACGAACATCTCGAACGCGCTCCCGGGATTGCCCGATGACGGGTTGAGGTTCACGTTGACGCCGTTGGCCACGACCGTGAGCGTGCCGGAGGTGGTGCCCGAGACCGAGGCCACGGTCGTCGAGGTGGCGACCACCTGGAACGGGATGTCGCCAGGCGGGGTGCCCGCCGCGGGCGTGAGGGTCAGGGGCACGTCGCGGAAGTTACTCGCGCCGGGGGGCACGTCGATGGTGGTCTGGCCGAGCGTGGCCGCCACACCTGGCGGCAGGCCCGCCGCAGACAGCGTGAAGGTGTCGTCGGCGCTGCCGGTGTTGGTCACCTGGACGACGTAGTTAGCCGGCGTCCCTTGCCCGGCGCTGGCCTGGGTCGGGATGAGCGTGGCCACAACCCCGTGCGAATCGGGATCGATCGGCGCGACAACCGGTTGCCCCTGGAGGATGAGGCTGGCGGGTGCCGAGTCCGCCAGACCCCCGACCGAGACGGCCACGGTAAAGCCGTAATTGCCAACGGGTGCCGCAGGATCAGAAACGATCGTCAGCGTCACCTGGGACGGACTGAGGGGCGGCACAGTAACGGTGGCGGGTACACTCACCCACGCCGCAGGCACTCCGGTTACGGAGAAGTTGTAAGTGACCGCGGTTGTCTGGCTGTTCTCCACAGTGATGGTGTAGGTCGCGGCGGCGCCTGGCTGGACGGTCTGGCTCGTCGGGCTGACGAAGAATAAGCTATCGTGGGAAACATCGACGACCGTGCCGGGGAGAGTAATCGAGCCGGGTGTCCCCTGGCTGACGAAATTCACGGTCGCGCCGAGCGTCACGGCGCGGGCCTCGCCCGGCTGGAGGTTGGTCAGAGCCGATGTCCAGGTGAGCGTCAGGTCGGTCGCCCCCGCGCCCAGCGAGCTGTTCCACGTGATCGTGTCGAAACCCGTCCCGTGGACGATCTGGCTCGGGGCGATGTTGAAGGAGGTCGGGTCATAGGCCGTGTCCGCGGCGTTCGGGACTTCGACCGAGACGGTCACGGGAACGCCGAGGACCTGGCCGATGTTGTAGTCCGACAGCCCGTCCTGACCGGCGACGTAGAGCAGGCTGCCCGAGACGGTCATCCCGTTGACGGGGCTTGGCGTCTGCGTCGCACCGACGATCATGTTGTTCGGGTCGTTCGAATCGACCAGCAGGAGCACGGGATTTCCGTTGAGCTGCGTATCGCTCACGGCATAAACGCCGTTGCCCAGGCCGACCACTGCGACTTTGCCGGCGAAGAGATTGGCGCCCTCGGTGAAGAATTGATCCTGAGTCACGAGTGTGGGACCGATGATCTTCGGGTGCAGCGGGTCGGAGATGTCCAGCGGAGTCAAGGTGAAATTGCCCGTGAGCTTGGCGTTCGATAGGCCACCAGAAGCGGCGCTGATCCAACCTCCTGTACTCCCAACGGCCAGAGCACGATTTCCCTGGATGGCGACATCGAGCACCTGGATCGTATCTGGGATCGCGAGCGTGCCGGCGACCGCCATGTGGCTGGGGTCCGTCGTGTCGACGATCAACAATTCCCCGGTCCCGCTCTGACTATTTCCCCCCGCCGAGGTCGTAGTGGCCACATAAGTGGTCTGGCTGTTGACCGCCACACCGCCGTTCACATTGTGATCGCTACCGTCCGGGGTCCCTCGATTATTGAACAGGACGTCTTGGAGTGTAGGCTTGGTCGGATCGCTGAAGTCGACGGCGAGGAAGTCGCCGTACTGATCGGTGAGCACGGTGTTGACGAAATAAGTGACGCCGCTGATCGGGATGAAGGCGGTCGTGCCCTGAACGAACAGGTCGGAGACGAATTGGTAATTGAACGTCGTGTTGCTGAGGAGCGTCGGGTGCAGCGGGTCGGCGATCGAATAGATCAGGAGGTTGAAGAAAGGAGTGTTGACGAGGTTCTGCGAGGCGACCAGTAGTAGGTCCCCCGCGACCTGGCAGACGTTGAAGTTGCCCGGGGTGAGCACGTCGCTGCCGAATGTCCCGCGAACCTGTGGATTGCTCGGGTCGCTGAGATCAACGATGCTGACGTCCTTGATCCCGGCTACGTATGCCAGCGTGCCGTCCAGAGCGACGGACGATTCGGGAGCGTCGGTTGCCGCGACCCCGTCGAGGGTCAAGGGTGCGGGGAAGGAGGCCTGGGTATCGACCTTGAGCGTATTCGTATACGTTTGAGGTACGGAAAGGTTGGGCACGGCCGTTGTGGAGTTCAGCGACAAGCTCGCGGTCACTGGCGAACCGATCAGCAGCGAGCCCTGACCGGCCACTCCTGTGAGGGGATTCCCGGCGGTGTCGGTCACCATCACGTTGATGAGGTACGAGCCATTGGCCAGCCCCGTCGTGTTGAATGAGCCCAGATCCACCGTCATCAACGACACGAACGTGGTGAGCGTCAGCGCTACGGGCGTTGACGTGAAGACGACAGTCCCGCTCGGATCGGTCACCGTGTAGAACGCCTGGGCCTGGATCTGCTGACCCACCACGTTGAGCACGCTGGCCGAGACGTCCACCTGGCCGCCCGGGTTGGTGAACGACGGGCTGGGAGTCACCGAGGCGACTTGCACGAACGCGTTGCGCACCGTGAGCGACCCCGCGGCGCTCCGGCTGATCTCCGGCGCGCCTTCGGCCGTCGCGGTGACGGTGAAGCCGGTCGGCGTCAGCTCCCCGGCGGTTTCGGTCAGAGTCAGGACGATTCCATTCGGGCCGCCGAAAAGATCCTGGCCCGGCTGGAGCGTTACCGAAGGATGGTTGAAAGACGCCGTCACGCCGGACGGGAGACCGGAGACGCTGAAATCGTAAGTCGTGGCCTGAGTACCCGTGTTCTGGATGTCGATCGGGTACAACACGGGGACCTGCGGCCGGGCCTGGCCCTGGTTGGGGTCGAGCTGAAGCGTGAGGCTGTGCGCGATCTCGTCGGAAAGGGTCGTCGCCAGCGAGTTGAGGTCGTTGCCCAGGCTGGACAATGCATTGTTGATGTCCGCCGCCGTGGTGGCTTGCGCCAGCGTGGCCCGATCGGTGGTCAGCGCCCCCGCGAGGTTGGGCAGGTACACGTCGCCCGCGAGTAGCGCGATCACGGCGTCGAGGCTCGCCAGCGCCTGGCTCTCGAAGACGGCGTTCGTCGTGTCCTGGACGAGGTTTGTGATCGCGATCCCGAGGTCGCCGAGCCGGGCGGCGAGGGCGCCCTCGTTGAGCTGATTGGCCGAGGCGGTCGCTCCGGCGATCGCGAGCGCGCCGGGGACGACGACGTCCACCGGGATTTGCAGCGTCTGGGTCTGCGGCGAATCCGACGGACCGAAGGTCGCAGTGATCGTCGCTTGCAGGAAGCTATTGAGCGGCGTCGCAGCATCTGGCGTCAGGGCGACACTCTCCGTCGCGGACTGTCCGGGCTGGAGCGACACGTCGGAGAGGCCGGCGACCGTCAGCCCGCTCGTTGCCGAGGCCGACAGCATGACATTCTCCGGCACGTTGCCCGCATTCGTGATCGTGACCGAGTCGGTGGCCGTGGCGCCGGGGGCCGCATTCATGCTCGGCGGGTCGCTGGTGAGCGTCACAGCGTCAATCTCGGGCACGGTGAATGAGGCAGTCTGCGTGGCCTTCTGCCCATAGATATCCGACGTGGACACCGTGAAGGAGAACTGCGATCCCGGCGCGGGGATCTGGCTGGTCGGCTGCAAGTAAATGGGCTCTTCCGTTTTTTGGTGCGAGCATCCCGGGATTTGTGGGCCTTCTTACTGGGCGAGGGCCGTTTTCCCCGGCATTCGCACTTATCCCCGGAAGATCCAGTAAATGCCGACGCTTCCCGTTGCCCCGGCCGGGATCGTGACACTCGTCCCACTGTCGAGGAGCGTAAAGCCGGTGGGAATGTTCGAGAACACCAGGTTTTCGGTGACGGGAAACGGGCCGCTGTTGTGAACCGTCGCATCGAATGCCGTGGGCAGTTCCGCACCGTTGAAGGGCACGGTGAGTAATGGGTCGGGTGCGACATCGAGCGAGATCCCAAACAGAGTGGAATTGATCGTCACTTTGACGATGCTCTGCGCGACCAGGTCCGGATTGGTCGTCGATTGCGCGATGATCTGGATCGGATAGGTGCCGCTCTGGAGGCCGGGAGCCGGCGTGGCAGTGACGTTCCCGATGTTGTCGATGCTGACCGTCCAGCCCGTCGGTGCTTGCGCCGTGAGGGTGTAGGTATCGGCGAAGCTCGTCTGGACGTCCGGAGTGAACGTGATGGGGGTGTTCTGATCGGTAGTAAACGTCGATGGGCTGTCGGTGACCTGGAGAACGTTGTCTGAACTGCCATCGAGCGCGACCGAGTCGGTCCCGTCGCCATTCGCTGAGACGCTGATCGTCCCGGTGTAGCCGGTTAGCGTCGTTTCGCCGGTCGGGTCCAGTGGCTTGCCGCCGACTGCGATATTGCCGCTCCCCGACCCGAGTTGGACCAGGTCGCTCGTCGCTACTATGGAAACCGCGCCCGAGAAACTGGGGAACGAGGTCGCACCAGCTCCGCTCAGAGTCGCCAAAGCCGTCGTGATGGTATAAGTACCGGCGGGAAGAAGTTGATCATTTAATAATAAGCTATGGGATGTCAATGTAATAGAGATTGCACCGGTCAAGGTGGCAGCGTAATTGGACCAGTTTCCGCCAACTCCAAGGCTCGTCTCGGCCGGACCAAAGATAGATAAACTCCCCTGACCGTTCAGGTCATATGATATGTTCCCGCTCACCGAGAGTGCCTGGAGACTCGCTGTAATTGGTAAAGGCTCATCCTGCGTTTCGGGGGGTTGGCATGACTAGCAGTTCAATCAGCGCGCCCAGCAACGCTTTGCCCCGTTTTCGAACATTATGAACGAACTCAAAGAGCCCCAGGTAAAGAGGCAATTTC
>JBAUOX010000501.1:0-1522 GCA_049579985.1 Isosphaeraceae bacterium
CGCGGGGTAATCGTGGCTGCCCATGTGGTTGCGGCTTTCGGCCAGCAAAGACTCGGCCCCGCGGAGGCGCTGCCGTGCGTCGCCGCCGGCGACGAGCCCCGCCACCAGGATCACGGCCGAGGAGGCCACGGCGGTCGTCACTGCCCGGCCCAGCGCATGGGGATGGCGCCGGCGCCACTTCTGCCAGCGCTCGGTCAAGCTGCGGTTGGAGACGCCGCGAAGCGGCAGGTTGGCCAGATGTCGGCGCAAATCTTCGGCCAGTTGGGCGGCGTCGGGGTAACGGTTCCGTGAGTCGAAAGCCAGGCACTTGTCTACGATGTCCGCCAATCCCACGGGGACCTGGAGAGGGCGGCGGAACTGCATCTGGAGCGTGGGGCAGAAACCGAACGGGATCGCGCCCCCCAGCATCTCATAAAGCATGACGCCCAGGGCGTAGATGTCGGAGCGGCCATCCACGGTGGACGTGATCGGCCGGCCCTCGTGTAACTCCATCATGGCCACCCACTGTTCGGGGGACATGTAGTTGGGCGTCCCGCCCAGCTGGCGGCGCACCGACTCGTTCGGCCGGATCGGCGGCTGGGCCAGGTGGAAGTCCAGGAGCATGGGCGTACCGTCGGCCGCCAGCAGGACATTCGAGGGCTTCAGGTCCAGGTGGAGCAATTCGCGTTGGTGCGCGAACTGCAAGGCGTCGGCCAGACAGGCTCCAATCCAGCACACCGCCTGAAGATACGAAGCGCGGGAGAGGAACTGCTGGGCGGGCCCCTGGCTGGGCACGGAGAGTGGTGTCTCGGCCTGGTCCTGATCCAGCCTGGAGAGCAGGTCCCGGCCGGTCCGCCGGGCGATCGGGATCTTGCCCAGCTCACTCAGAAACCGCCCCAGCGTGGTCCCACCGAGGTAGGGCATGCACAGCAACCGCAGGTCCCGGTCGGCGAGATCCTGGACACAATACAGCGGCACGATGTGGGCATGCCGCAATTTGGCGAGCGACAAGTGCTCCCAGCTCTTGCGGGAAGTGATCTTCAGGACGACGGGCCGATTGGCCAGGCTCGGCTGATCGGCCAGGAAGACGGCGCCCCGCACGCCTCGTCCCAGGGAGGCAAGCAGGCGAAACTCCCCCACCGTTTCGCCCACCGCCGGGAAGGCCGAAATAACTTGCTGGGCGCGCGGGAGGCGGCGCTCGATCTCGACCGTGGAAACCCCCTCACCCAACTCCCGGCGTAGGCGGGCTTCCTTGGCGATCAACGGGAACGCGAGGTTAGGGAGTCCGGGATAACGGGCCAGAAAGTCCTCGAACCGGGACGCTCCTCCCTGACAACAAACGTCGAACATCTCCCGAACTAGTCGAGCGACCCGCTCCTCGGCTCGACCGGCATCGGAGCCGCCTCGCGGGCCGTCCTCCGAGGGCTCCACGGCCAGGAAGCTCGATGCGTCCTCCGAGGAGGCCGTCGCAAGGCCCGGTGAGGTCCTGACCACGATCGTGCTTCCAGTTAGTGAGGCCGTTGCCACAAGAGCTGCCCTATCC
>JBAUOX010000502.1:0-12525 GCA_049579985.1 Isosphaeraceae bacterium
CAGAATCTCGAAAAACACTCGAAAACCCCAGGAGAATCTGGAATAATGGAGTAAGGAGGACATCTTCACTACTCCAAATTACGGAGGCTTTCGAGTGAGTCATACTATCCCCAAGAAGGTCCGAAAACGCAACGATAAGAAGACGCGAGAACGCAATCGCAGAATCCTCAACGAACGCAAGCGGAGAATCCTCAATCGCATCGAGAATCGCCCCGGACCAGAACGCGAAGAGCCCATGATGACCGCTTCCAACATCCACTACGAATTGGCGGACCGCGTCCAGGGTCTCTCCGCTGGCGGAATCGGTGCCATCCACCTGTTGGCTCGCAGGACCGGGCTGATCGGCGATATCGACCGCAATCTCCATCTCTTCAAGCGGCATCTGCCCTATCACGAATCCGACCATGTCCTGAATATCGCCTACAACATCCTGGCCGGCGGCAAGAAAATCGAGCATCTCGAACTGCGGCGCAACGACGAGGTTTATCTCAACGCCCTGGGCGCCGTGCGTATCCCCGACCCCACCACAGCCGGGGATTTCTGCCGCCGCTTCGCCGAGCACGACGTCGTTACTCTGATGGACACTGTCAATGAGACGCGGCTGCGGGTCTGGTCCGAGCAACCCCCCGAGTTCTTTACCCAGGCGATCATCGAGGGCGATGGCACCCTCGTCGAGACCGACGCCGAGTGCAAGCAGGGTGTCGACATCGCCTACGACGGCACCTGGAGTTATCATCCTCTGCTGATCTCGCTGGCCAACACCGCTGAGCCGCTTTACCTGGTCAACCGCAGCGGCAACCGGCCCTCGCAGGAGCAGGCCGAACTCTACTTCGACAAGGCGATTAGCCTCTGTCGCCGGGCTGGCTTCCAGAAGATCCTCCTGCGGGGCGACACCAAATTCACTCAGTGCACCCACCTCGATCGCTGGGACGGCGCCGGTGACATCCAATTCGTCTTCGGGATGGCCGCCACGGACAATCTCAAGGAATTGGCCGACCGACTCCCACCCGAGGCGTACAGCTTCCTGGAACGACCACCCCGGTATGAGATCAAGACCGCGCCCCGCCAGCAACCCGAACGGGTCAAGCAGCAGATCGTCCGGAAGCGAGGGTTCGAGACCATTCACGTACTCGAGGAGATGGTCGCCGAGTTCGAGTATTGCCCCGTCGCCTGCCACCGAAGTTATCGGGTGATCGTCGTGCGCAAGCTGCTGGGGACGGACAAAGGGCAGATGCGGTTGTTCGAGGAGTATCGCTACTTCTTCTATATCACCAACGACCGCGTGACCCCGGCTGATGAGATCGTGTTCTCGGCCAACGATCGTTGCGACCAGGAGAACCTGATCGCTCAGCTCAAAAGCGGCGTGTACGCGCTGACGACGCCGGTGGACGACTTGGTGAGCAACTGGGCCTATATGGTGATGGCCAGTTTGGCCTGGAGCCTGAAGGCTTGGAGTGCCTTGATGACACCGGTATCGCCCCGGCATGCGGCCAAACACCAAGCCGAGAAACGATCGCTGTTGCGGATGGAGTTCGCGACGTTCTGTGCGGCGACGATCCAGATGCCCTGCCAGATCGTGCGAAGCGGTGGACGGTTGATCTACCGCTTGCTGTCGTGGAACCCGTGGCAAGGGGCCTTCCTGCGACTGGTAGAGCGGCTGCACGGTTGCTGGCTGTGCTGAGGCGGAACGACCTTGAAGTCGGGGTCCGGATGCCCCGATCCACGTAGGCCATCCAACCAAGAAAGGGAACAGGATATGGAGCAGAGAGTTTGGCGGCGGCTGTCGGGGGCGGCAACCCCGGGTAGTAGAAGGTACGTTATCAGACAAAACATGTGTTTGCTTCATTTGACTATAGGTTGATTATTATATTACGCTTGTTTTGGGATAATACTGCGGTCGTGCGGACGAAAGTGCTCGCTCTGCGAAGCCTGATGACTGCCGCCGACAAGCTCGGCAGGCACGCGCCGCAAAAGTTGTTCAGCGGGTATCTCGAAGGGATTAAGACAATCGATCTGGCGCTCCCAGTCGCCGAGATGATCTCGGAACACGCGACTCCGGACGTCAAGAAATTCAAATGGATCAACATCGAGGGTTACCACCCGGCCATTAAGGAGGCGCTGAAGGGGTTCCGCATCAAGCCGTACGAAGAAGAAGACATGGAGGGGATGGAGCCGCCGAACGCGCTCGATCCGGGTGACCCGGATAATCACGCGAAGACGGTGTAATGAGCACGGAGAACGTCAGGGATCGGCTATGCCTTCGCCTTCCGCCTCACGTTAGCCCTCTTTCGGGGGGCCCATGGGCCGGGTGGCCCCAGGGGATTGCTCCCCTGGGGCTCCCACAGATCCGTACGTGCCCTTTCAGGCATACGGCTCCTCACATCATGCGCGCGCGACGGGACGGCACACTGAGTGGATCGCGATCGGAGGCGGGAGCGGGTACCGCTCCAGCATCCGGGTGAAGTGAGCCCAGGGAATGGTCCCTTTGCGGCGTCGCCGCGAGAGCCATTTCCTCCAGACACTGGTCACAATCCATCGGAATCGAGACAGAGCAACCGAGTTGCCTGTGATTCCGTAATAGGCGAAGTGACCGGTCAACTTCTGGCACAGTGTTTGGTGCTGCGCCGATAGCGGCTGATGCCGGTTGCGCCGACACCATTGCGATATCGCTTGCAGCCCCCTGCGGAATCGACTTGGCGATGTCTTGCGCTTCACCACCGGCTTTCGTCGCAGGGACCAGGACCAGAAATGCGTGAACCCCAGCAGGTCGAATGTCCCGGGTGGTTCCCACTGTCCTGCGGCCGGCTGCTTTGGTCCGCGATCTGGCCGCTCGAACGGCACCAACCGCGTCTTGTCGGGGTGGATCGTCAATCCATACTTGGCAAATCGCTTGGGAAGGACCGCCAAGACCCGACGGGCGTCCTCGTCATGGGAGAATCCCTTGACGAAGTCATCCGCGTAGCGAATCAAGAACGATTTCCCCTTGAGCCGTGGTTGCACTTCACTCGCGAACCACTGGTCAAGCACGTAATGCAAGAACAGATTCGAGAGTAAAGGGCTGATCGCACCGCCCTGTGGGTTGCCGGTTTCAGGATGCGTGAGGCATCCGTCCTCCAGGACACCCGCATGAAGCCATTGGCCAATCAGTCGAAGCAGCACTCCATCTCGTACCCGACGCTTCAGAAAAGCCCAGAGATGGCCATGGTCGATCGTGTCAAAGAACTTTCGAATGTCCACATCCAAGATCCAGCCGCCTCCCATCGCCATCGTCTGTCGCCACAGGGAAGGGACTTTGCGGAGCCTCGACTAACGAACAGGAAACTTGCCATCCCCTGTAAAAAGCCCTCAGGCACATGGAACTGGCAGCCCGGAAATGGAACCCCAGCAGAGATGATCGAACAATTCGAGGCTAACCTCAGGCAGCTCATGGCGATCCCCCGCACATAGACCCGCCCCGCCCGCTGGATGCCAAGCAGCCAAGGGTTTTGAGCCCTTGGCCGCTTGTGTTTTCGGCCCCCCCCCGCCGCCCGGAACTCAGGCCGGACCGACGGGGGAACTGCCCGATGATGTGTTTGCGAGTTCGGCATCCGGCGTGAAGGGTGAGACCGCGCCGAGATCAGAGCGAGATCGGTAAATTCCAAAAGCCCACGGTTAATCGTCCTTCCAGGCTGCGGTTCTCTTGGGAGATCGCGCTGCCGCGCGGTCGCAGATGGCTGTCGATCGACGCCCCGAACGTCAAGTTCTCTTGAGAGGAACACCCATGTCCGAGCCGCGCTGGAACCTGTTGCGCTTCGGGGGAACGATCTCGCCCCGGAGTTACTTCCTGATCGGGTTCTTGCTCACTCTGCTCAAGCAAGCGCTCGACCGCCTCGTGGCCTCGCGGGTGTTCGGCAGACCCTGGTCGCCGTTGAGTTATGCGGTGACGGGAGAGATCGGCGGCCTGTTCTCGCTCAACGGCGACGACCAGATTTTTTACGCGACCATGCTCGCTCTGGCCTTGCCGTTCCTCATGGTCGGGGTGGTGCTGACAGTCCGCCGACTTCGAGACGCGGGCTGGCCGCTCTGGCTCGTCCTGTTTTTCTTCACGCCCATGCCGATCAACTTCGTCTTTTTCATCGTGCTGTGTCTCACGCCGAGTGGGGCGCGCGCGGCTCATGGAACGCTGGGCGACGTGATCGATGGACCCGAGGCGGCGAAATCAGGCTCGAAGGAGACTCGGTCCCGCTTTTCCTACAGGAGAGCGATCCTGGCGATCTTGATCCCCCTGCCGGTCGCCGCGGCGGTGGTCTATTTCGGCACGCACATCCTTCGAGACTACGGCTGGAGCTTGTTCGTCGGTCTTCCCTTCGTGCTGCCGATGCTCTCGGTCGTGATTTATGGCTTCGGCAAAGAGGTCACGCGGTGGGACTGCTTCCGTATCGCCGTGCTCTGGATACTCACGGCGATGGTCCTGACGGTTGCGACCGCTTTTGAAGGGTTGATCTGCATCATCATGATGCTGCCGCTCGCCGCGCCGATCGTGATCCTCGGCGCTATGGTCGGTTATTTCATCCTGGAACTTGGACCCGAACCACCCCGCGATCTCGGCAAGCTCGTGATCGTCCTGTTCGCCCTCCTGCCGACGATGGTGGGCGCCGAACATGTCACGAAGCCCGAGCCCTTGCTCTTCACCTGCGAGACGTCGGTGGTGGTCGACGCCTCGCCCGAGAACGTCTGGCGGCATGTTGTCAGCTTCTCCGACCTTGACCCGCCGAACGACTGGCTCTTCCGCACGGGCGTCGCCTACCCCATTCGCGCCCGGATCGAGGGGACCGGCGTGGGCGCCGTCCGGCGCTGCGAGTTCTCCACCGGAGCGTTTGTCGAGCCGATCGAAGTTTGGGACGAACCCAGGCTGCTGCGGTTCGCCGTGACGAGCAACCCCGCTCCGATGCAGGAATGGAACCCGCTGTTCGAGATCCACCCGCCGCACCTCGACGGCTTCCTCGTGTCGAAGCGTGGTCAGTTCCTCTTGACCCCGCTGCCGGACGGGAAGACGCTTCTGAAAGGAAGCACCTTGTACCAGCACGGTCTCTGGCCGGCATCGTACTGGAGACTCTGGTCGGACCCGATCATTCATCGCATTCACGATCGCGTACTCAGGCACGTCAAGAGGCTTGCGGAGTCGGAATAGTCGCCCGCACCTGGCGCCTCGGCACCGCACTGAGGGACAACCGCGCCCGGTCAGGCCCGCTGGCTGGAGTCGGGCCGGGGCGTTATAATGTAGCATCGTTTTGCGGAATTGTGATGTTCCTCTCCGTTCCGACTGCTCGGAGCCTTCGAAGAGGTGTGGCGCATGAGACGCCTGATCCTGCTCTTCGTGGTCGCTGGCGTGATAGTGGGTCTGGTCGCGGTCAGCCACCTGTCCTTGCGCGCTCAGAGCGAGAGCAAGCCGGCGGCCGAGAGGGCCAAGGCGGTTGCCGGCGGAGTCACCGAGCTGGCGAAGCTGGTCCAGTCCGGCTCGGTCCAGGACGCGCTTCTCAAGCCGTATCCTTTCCGGTTCGCCCGGCCCACGCCGCTGGCCGATGTCGCACAGCAGCTCAGCCGCGAGCTGGGCTTGCCGGTCGTCCTCGACCTGGCCGCGCTGGATCGGCTCGACGTCAAGCCCGAGGATACCGTCAAGCTCGAGCTCCGGGGCGTACGGCTCAAGACCGGCCTGAAGCTGCTCCTGGACCAGGTTGGCCTGACTTACAAAGTTGTTGCCGAGGATAACCTGCTCATCCTGACGGACAAGCAAGGTTCGGAAGACCCGATCGAGCGGGTCATGGCCGAGATCCACGAGCTTCATCGCGATATTCATGATATTCAGGACGCACTCGACGAGGTGCGCGAATTGACCGGGCTCTCGGGAGCGGAAGGTGCGCGCGTGCGCAAGCCGACCATCATCGAGGAGATGCCCGAGAACCAGGATGCCAAGCCGCAAGAAGGCGCAACGTCCAAGCCGTCGACGCGGCCCGAGCCAGGCTCGAAGCCGCAGGGGCTTCCGTCTGCCCGGCCGCGGACCAGTTTGTAAGTCCTTCGCATTCCGGGGCGCCCAACAGCATGCAGCCAGGGGGCAAGACGAGCGGCGTAGGGGACGGAGAGACAGGCCGCTCCGAAAGCGACTCGGACAGTGGGCTGTCACCCGGATCGAAGAAAGGGCGCTCTCGCTCCCGGCGAAATGCCCTGGCCGAAAGCCGGAGCTGGCTGAGCGAGCCCCGAACCACCGTGCTGGTCGTGCTGGGCGGCGTGGTCCTGGTGGGCGGGGGCCGCAAGCTGCTGCATGCCTGGAAAGCGCGGAAAGCCGTGGCTCGTCTCAGCGAGCCGGACATCACCCCGCGGGAGATCGAGTACGTCGCCCAGTTTGGCCGCTCCGGTCTTCCCGAGCTATTCCGGATCTTCGGCGAGCCGCCGTCTTCGTCGTTGCGCGACGCCGCCGGCCGGGCGATCGCCGTGCTCTGGGCACACGATCAGTTGATCGCCGAGGAAGAGCAAGCGCTGGTGCGCAGAGGATATACCGTGGAGTGGATCGCAAGGCGTCGCTATCCCAGGGCGCTCTTGGGCGAAATTCCCATCCGGGCGACGTATGGGCTACCGTTTCTGCCGGCTGATGGACCGGGAATCAAACCGGCCGATCTGGAATGGTCGCACCGGATCACCGGCGCCCGCCGCGCCCGGCTCGAGGAATACTCGGCCTGGACGCCGGGTGCGGGCAAAGTTGACTTCACCATCGTCCCCTCCGACTTTGACACGAGCGGTCCCCACCGCCTGGCCCTCCAGACCAGGGTCAGAACCCGGGGCTTGACCGACACGTGGCAGATCGACCTGCCCCACCTTCCCTTCAGCTTCGAGTTCGACTCCAGACTGGGAATCCGCTCACTGCTGGCCCTGCCTGACGAGCACCGGGCCGAGATGATCGCTCGTTCCATACGCCTGGAGAGCCAGCAACTGTCTGCCGACGACAGGTCGAGCTTCCTCGCCCTGAACCAGGAGATGATGATCCGCAACCCGGCTCAGGTCGTGATCGCAACCCCACTGCCGTGCGACCTTGCCCACCAGGTCTTCCTGGAATTCGATCAGGTGCCGGGACGCTTCCCGGCCGGCCTCATCCTCCTGAGCGGACAGGGCGACAGCAGATCAGAAGCGTCGGAAACTGCTGCCGCGTCGCGGCGCTTTCCGATCGGTCCCGTCGAGCCGATTCCTCGAGAAGTCATCGATCAGCCCGGCAGCCGGCGGCTGCGGGTCTGGCTCGAGCCCGACCCGGACCGCGGCTGGACCGACCCCGATGTTCGATCCATCTGGCCGGGGACAATCGAAACCGGCTGGGTCAACCTCGAAATCGTGCGGCGCTGAATTCCCTCTTCATTTCGCGTCCGATCCGCGGCTGCTGTCGCGGCCAGCCACCAGCCGGGCGACGACGCGAACGGCTTCGATCAGGCTCGACGAGTCGGCGATGCCTTGCCAGGCGATGTCGAAGGCCGTGCCGTGGGCCACGCTGGTGCGAACGATGGGAAGGCCGAGCGTGACGTTGACCGCGCGGCGGAAGCCGGCGGTCTTGAGCGCGATGTGCCCCTGGTCGTGATACATGGCCACCACGGCATCGAACGCCCCGCCCAGTGCCTGGTGATAGAGCGTGTCGTTGGGGAAGGGACCGTGCACGTCGAAGCCGGCGGCTTGCATCGCCTCGACGGCGGGCCGGATGGTCCGGATTTCCTCGTCGCCGAAGAGCCCGTTTTCCCCGGCGTGGGGGTTCAGTGAGGAAACCGCCACGCGCGGCTGCTTGCCGCCGGTCAGGGGCCTCATCGCCCGGTCGGCCAGCCGGATCTTCGAGGCCACGGCATCCGTGGAGAGCAGCGCGAATACTTGCCGCAGGGCGACGTGCAACGTCACGTGGACCACCCCCAGGCCGGGCCGTCTCTCGCCCTCCCGATCGCCCGCGGCGAGTGCCGGATCGGCCGCCAGGTAGAGCATCATCGCATGGTCGGCGGCCTTGCAGCGCTCCGCGAGAATCTCCGTGTGGCCCGGATGCGGGATCCCCGCCAGGCGTAGCGACTCCTTTGTCAGTGGCAGCGTGGTGATGGCGGCGATGCGGCCCGCCAGCGCCAGGTCGATCGCGGCGATCAGGAAGTCGTAGGCCGCGCGGCCGGCACGTCGGTCAACCGTCCCGGCCGGCACGTCGATCAGGGGGCCGAGGTCGCGAGCGGACGTCGGCATGAGGCAGGGCACGACGCAGGTCGAGGGCTCGGCGAGCTCGGGCCGATCGATCGTGACAACCCCGGCCGGGCTGCTCACCAGCGCGATCGCCTTGCAAAGCACATCGGGATCGCCGATGACCAGGGGCTGGCAGAGGCGATGAAGCGTGGGGTCGCTCCAGGCCCGGGCAATGACTTCCGGGCCAACGCCGGCGACGTCACCCATGGTCAGCGCGACCCGCGGGCGGTTGTCGGTAGCAGGCATCAAGGGGTCCGTCCTATTTCGGGAACGAGGCACTCGGGTCGTTGCTGGTTGATCCATCGATCTTGCGAAGAAAGCCTGTCGTCTGTCCAGAAGGTCTGGGCCTTCGCCATCCGCGCGCCGCCAGAGGTAAGAAACACCCCTTGCCGTCCTTACCCTCCTTGGCCATCGTCGCCATGCTTGCGGGCATGACCACGTACGAGGCTTTAGTCCGGTACGGCCAGGAACGCGGCTCGGACCGGGATTGGCAATGTCTCTTGAAACCTCCCTGGCTGAAGCTGAGCGCATCGGGCCGACGCTGGCTGGCGGCGAATCCTCGACTTACGGCTCTGCTTCCCCGCGGGCCATGGCCTCGGGGTCGCCCGGGTAGGCAGTTTAAACTAGGATCGACGCGGCGCTTGATACGCTCCGCAGTCTCGAGTAGATTGAGTTTTATGGAACCATCCGCCACGATCGTCGCGCTTGACCGGATGCTCGATCCCTTGAGCGGCTGCCTCAACGTCGAATCCGCGGAACGTATCGTCGCGCTTCGCATTGACCCCGACATCCAGTCGCGAATTGAGGAGTTGGCTGGCCGTTCCAACGAGGGGCGACTCACCGAGGACGAGCGGGCGGAGTACGACAGTTACGTTGAGGGTGCCGAGATTCTCAGCCTGATCAAGCTGAAGGCCCGCCGTTGCCTGCTCGCCCGCGGCGGGAACTGATGGACGAGGCTACCCGTGAGCTGGTGCGCCTGCGTGCCGGGGATCGTTGCGAATACTGTCTCCATCGCCAGGAAGACGCTGAGACCACCCACCACATCGAACATATCGTAGCGAAGCAGCACCTGGGAAGTGATGACCTGTCCAACCTCGCGCTCGCATGTATCCACTGCAACTCACACAAAGGACCGAACCTCACGGGCATCGACCCCGAGAGCGGTGGCATCGTTCCCCTGTTCAACCCTCGACTGCACTTCTGGGCTGACCATTTCACGCTTCGAGGAGCGCTCATCGTCGGGGTGACTCCGACCGGCCGGACGACCGCCCATGTGCTCGCGATGAATGCCCGCCACCGGCTCAACGTCCGCGCGGAGCTCATTGCCCAGGGACTCTATCCTTGATGCAATGAGGAAGTGGGAGGATCCCAAAGGGGACATTCTGGGGGTCCCAAATAGGTAAGTTAGAGGATTTCTCGTCATTGCTCGCCCGGTGTGGCCGAAGGACGGGGGTTGCCGTCGTCGCGGTCCAAGGCCGTGCAACCCGTGTTAGCCCCAATCGGAGGAGGAAACAGCCCTGCGGGCCCGACGGGCCGGCTGTTCAGAAAAATCCCGTCCCGGTAAGATGCGTATGTGTCATTCCACAGCGATCCCGTCGGCCGGCTCCTGGAAGCTGTCACGGTGAAGATCCGCCCCGCTGCCCAGGCGACAGGTCGGAACCGAGCTGCAGAGAGATTGCAAAGCGATGCTGAATCACGACTTCAAAGACGCCATCATTTCGCGGATCTTGCCAACGGTCCGGACCCCGGCGCAATACGCCGGTGGCGAGCTGAACAGTATCGTCAAAGATCATGGGAGCGTGCGGGGAACCGTTTGCCTGGCTTTTCCCGACACCTACGCCCTGGGGATGAGCCACCACGGGCTCCAGGTTCTCTACAGCCTCATGAACGCCCATGGCTGGGCCTGCGAGCGCGTCTTTACCCCGCTGCCGGACTTCGAGGCCGCCCTGCGAGATCACGGGCTGCCTCTCTACAGCCTGGAGACTTTCACTCCGCTGAACCAGTTCGACGTGATTGGCTTCTCGCTCCAGTACGAGATCTGCTACACCAACGTCCTGACGATGCTCGACCTGGGAAAGATCGCGCTCCATGCCGCGGATCGCGGGCCGGACGACACACTGGTCATCGCCGGCGGGCCGGGAGGACAGAACCCCGAGCTGCTTGCCCCGTTTGTCGACCTCTTCGTCATCGGCGACGGCGAGCCCAGCCTGCCCATCGTCTGCGACCTCTGGCGCGATCTGAAGGGTTCGGGGCTGTCGCGTGCCGACAAGCTGGCCCGGATTGCCGGCAGCGTCTCATGGGCGTATGTGCCCCGCTTCTACGAGCCGATTTATGGAAACGACGACACGATCGACGAGATCTGCCGGCTGCGCGACGATGTGCCCGGGGCCATCCGCCCGTGCGTGATCGGCGACCTGGAAGGGACACCGCTGCCAACCCGGCCGATCGTTCCCTTCGTCGAGACCGCGCATGACC
The DNA here is from genome assembly GCA_049579985.1 of Isosphaeraceae bacterium. GTDB lineage: Bacteria > Planctomycetota > Planctomycetia > Isosphaerales > Isosphaeraceae > Aquisphaera. The sequence continues at coordinate 10,702 of JBAUOX010000502.1, forward strand.
GCATCGCGATCGAGATCATGCGCGGCTGCCCCTGGCAGTGCCGCTTCTGCCAGAGCACCGTGATCAAGCGGCCGCTGCGCTATCGAACCGTCGAGACGATCGTCCAGGCCGCACTCGAGAGCTATCAGAACACCGGTTACGACGAGATCAGCCTGCTCTCGCTCTCCACCAGCGACTATCCCCACTTCGAGGAGCTCGTGACCCGGATGGGCGAGGTCTTCACCCCCCTGGGCGTGAAGATCTCCCTGCCCAGCCTGCGGATCACCGAGACGTTGAAGAAGATCCCGGCGCTGCTCCAGGAGGGGCGGAGGAGCGGCCTGACCCTGGCCCCCGAGGTGGCGCGCGACGACATGCGCGAGCAGATCCGCAAGCCGATCAACAACGAAGACCTTTATGAAGGCTGCGCCGAGGCGTTCCGGAGGGGCTGGCGCAAGGTCAAGCTTTACTTCATGTGTGGGCTCCCCGGCGAGCGCCAGGCCGATCTCGACGGGATCGTCGCGATGGCCGAGACCATTGCGCGGATCGGCAAGGAGGTCACCGGCCGCCACGCCGAGGTCACGGCCGCCGTCTCCAACTTCGTACCCAAGCCGCACACGCCCTACCAGTGGAACGGCATGAAGCCTCGCGAGTATTTCCAATGGGCCCACAGGTACCTTCGGTCGCGGGTCAAGCTGCGGTCGGTGACAGTCAAGTTTCACGACATCGAGCGCAGCCTGCTGGAGGGGATCCTGACGCGGGGCGACCGCCGGGTCGCCGCCGCGGTCGAGGAGGCCTGGAGGCGCGGGGCCAGGCTCGACGCCTGGTCGGAGTACTTCGACGCCAAGCTCTGGTGGCAAACCTTCGACGATCTCGGCATCGACGTTCCGTTTTACAGCCAGCGCGAGCGCCCGGTCGAGGAAGTCCTGCCCTGGGACCATATTCACATCAAGTACGGCCGCGATTACCTTGCCAAGGAGCAGAACCGGTCGGTCGTCCAGCTCGAATCCATGGCCGGAGCCGTCTGACCTGATCACGAGGATGCGAATACCAGGAGTCTTCCCATGGCAACCGACGTCAAGACGAAGCTGCTGACCGCCGAGGAGTTCATGGCCGCCGATCTCGGAGAGGGAACCTTCGAGCTGGTGCGTGGGGAGGTGATTCAAGTGCCGCCGCCGATGCCGGAACATGGACGGGTTTGCATTAACGTTGGTTTTGCCCTCGAGTCTTACGGACGCCAGACGGGTTACGGCTACGCCTTGGGGAACGATTCCGGCGTCGTGACCGAGCGCGGGCCGGATACCGTGCGCGGGGCGGACGTTTGTTTCTACAGCCACGAGCGATGGCCAAGATCCCAGGTGGGATCGACGCTTCCTCCGGTCGCTCCGGATCTGGTCGTCGAAGTCTATTCCCCGGGCAATCGGAGGGGGAAAGCGATGGAGAAGGTGATCGAGTACCTTGATGCAGGGTTTCCTCTCGTCTGGGTCGTCTATACCAAGAGCCGCCAGGTGGTGATCTACCGATCCGCCGATGAGGCGCCGGACGTTTTGAAGCAGGATGCCGTCATTGAGAACGTGCCCGAGCTTCCCGGCTTTCGATGTCCGGTTGCCGACTTCTTCCTGTGAGCAACGTCCTTTGCCGTCTTCGAGACCGGCTGCGCAGCCCCGTCATGAATCCGTCTCCCAAGACCGAAGCGCCGACCTATTCACGCACGTCGCGCCTCGTTCCCTGGCTCTGCCTGCTGGCGGCTATCTGCTGGAGCATCTTGCTCCGGGTTCCGCTGATCCAGAACGCTCCGGCTCACCTCGATAGCGACCTCGCGGTGGACGGGCTGACTCTCCAGGAAGC
>JBAUOX010000503.1:0-8922 GCA_049579985.1 Isosphaeraceae bacterium
ACTGGCGGTCGTGGACGTTTGAGATTCGATTTTACGAGGGTCAATCGATCCATGAACGCGCGGCTTGGTGCGCCGACGAGCCGACCATGGAAACACTCCGAAGACTTCTCGATGCGCAAGGACCGACACCGCCTGGTGACCCGCCGACACCCCTCGAACGGTTCCTACAGGGTCCGCCCGCCCTCGAGCCTGCGGGAACCCCGCGGTTCTGCGAGCGGATGGAACACTGGATTTGTGAACAGGTTAACTTATGACCACTCTGATTTCATCAGATCTGGAGATCGTTGGTCTCAACGGAGTCCCGTCGGTGGAGTGCGGCCGTTCGCTGCCGGGTGTGCGGCGGAAGTCGGACGGGATGTACAGCGTTCTCAAGACGGTGGCGGATCCAGCAGCGCTCTCCTGGCACGATGAGGAGGATGCCGCCGCATTCGCAGAGTCCAAGAGGTGGACAAAGCTTCGAGAGCCACTCCCATTCCCCGCCTCGTGTGTATCAGGCGAGGACGGTCGACTGATTCGACAACCCATGATGATCCATGTCGCATCCATGCTTCTCACGGCTGCGGGATTGAGCGCGCGGCCGGATAGCTATCGCGACGAGAGCCTACTCTGGAACCCTCTTGAACAGCAGGACGACGCGATTCGAGTTGCGTGTTGTTCCGCCGACAATGTGGAGGCGCTGCTCGATGAGTGGGGTGCATGCTTGAAAAACCGGTTTGACGAGTCGTACCTCAAGACAGAAAGGGCGTCTCTCAAGCGTATCACGGATTACATGCTCTGCGCCGCACGCTCGCGGACGCTTCGCTGGCAGGCATACTTGCGTCATGCGTTGGTCCAACAGCCCGAGGGCGTCGAGCAGACCTTCAAGTTCTTCACGAAGAACGAATTTCCCGAGGTCCCATGGAATGAGTTCCTGGGAGCGATTAAGGCTTTGGGCGAGGTACTGGCTGCCACACCATCGCCGCCGATAACCGCGAGGACGAAGCTTCGCGATATCGCCACTCGGCGTCCCATCCTCGTTCAGAAACCGGCCGCATGATGAGCGAGCTCACTCAGATTGTCGCCTTTTACAGCTTCAAAGGGGGAGTTGGCCGCAGCATGGCGGTGCTCAACCTTGCGTATTCCCTAGCAGCGAAAGGGCGGCACGTTTTGGTCCTGGACATGGACCTTGAAGCTCCAGGGCTCAGTGGCTTTCTCCACAGAGAAAAAGAAATAGCGGGTTTTGCCCAGGGCGACATGGTTGACCTGGTGAAATGGGCTTCTAGCGTCAAGCTGCCCATCGAGCTTAGTGATTATCCCCCTCTGACCGATTACGCCGTTGTCGTTCCTCCTGAGAAAGTCGTATCGGGTGACGGGCATCGCTCCGAGTCCGGCCGTCTCGATATCATCCCCGTGGAGGAGGAGCGGGACTACTATAATAGGCTCGCGGGACTGGACCTCGGGAAATACAATCAGGATGACTTGGTCAGAACAGGCAGCGTCTTGAGGTCTTGGCTCAAGAGCCTTCGCTTTTCGATCGAGGTTCCTGATTACTACGGGCCGAATTGTGAGCGAACAGCTTCTTATGACTACGTGCTCGTGGATAGCCGCACAGGGATCACCGAGACCGGGGGACTATGCATCGGCCCGCTCTCAGACCAACTCGTCGTTCTCACGGCTCTAAACGACCAGAACGTCCAAGGAACCCGCAAATTCCTCGAAGAGGTCGGAGTTCTCGGGAATCCAGGCGCCTCTCCCGAGTCCTCAAGTGCGCCGGGATCGGGACCTGGATCCAAACCGTGTCTGATCGTTGCCAGTCTCGTGCCCACCGGAGAAATCAAGACCAAGCAAGAACGCCTCAAGTGTCTCGAAGATGCACTGGGTAAACCTGTCGTTAAACTGTCATACCATCCCCAACTGGCTCTGAAGGAGTCAATCTTCACGCGAGACTACCGTGATGAGTACTTGGCCGGCGAGTACGAGGACCTATTGCGCCAGATCCAAGGGAGGACCACCGACGGCCTAGACAAGATTCTCCAAGGTGTAATGCCCGAAGAATCTGAAACACCGGAGCAGTTGCGCGAGGTGCTAGGACGGATTCTGCGTTCCCCCAGCGTCACCAGCCTCGCACCCCTGCTTTATTTTTATTTTCAGCTCTCAAGGACCGACTTCGCTAAGGTCTCACAAGACACCGACTTTATCTTATGGGATCGGGTTTGCCGTGTGCTTGCTCAGAGCGAAGACCCTCCACTATGGGATGTCATCCAACACTGGGCAAACCTGCTATCTCAGTGGAGCCTGCAATCGACTGATCAAAGCTTGGCCTCGGCGCGTCTCGATAGTGCGATGAGTCGATATGCTGAAGCCCTGCAATATAAGAATGCGTCGCCTGTCCAGAAGGCCATTGCCCTAGTCAACCGCGGCATCGCCTACGGTCAACAGGGTGAGTCAGAGAAGGCGATCGCCGACTACACAGCCGTGGTCCAGATGCCCGACGCTCCCGCGGAACAGAAGGCCAAAGCCCTAGTCAACCGCGGCAACACTTACGGTCAACAGGGTGAGTCAGAGAAGGCGATCGCCGACTACACAGCCGTGGTCGAAATGCCCGACGCACCGGCGGAGCAGAAGGCCCAAGCTCTGGTCAACCGCGGCGTCGCCTACGGTCAACAGGGTGAGTCAGAGAAAGAGATCGCCGACTACGCAGCCGTGGTCCAGATGCCCAACGCACCCGCGGAACTAAAGGCCAAAGCCTTGGTTAGCCGGGGTTGGATGCACTTCGTCGCAGGACACCATAGCGAGGCGATCCAGGACAATCGGCAGGCTACGACCCTCGTGCCCGATGAATGCCTTGCTCATGGAAACCTTGCAATCGCGTTGCTGGTCTCCGGACAAACGGACCAAGCCTTGGCGAGTTACGACAGAGCGCTTATCCTGGCTACCAAAGAAGAGCTTGATGAGATTCGGAAAGACCTTCATGAGGCGATCGAGAAGCGCGGTCCCTTGCCTGGGGCCGAAGAAGTAATGAAACGGCTCGAAGCAGGGCGGTAGTACTCGAGACAGTGATTGAAAGCCAAAGGGTGGGCATTGCGTTGTTACTCTGCTTGGCCGTCGTCCATCGTCCCTATCTCCCCCAAACCAGACGGCTAGGCCCAGCTTCCGAGAGTGTACGGCGCATCACTGGGGTTGCCGCGCCCGCTAGAATCCCTGAAAACCGTCTGCCGTCGAATGACCCGCAGCAGGAGACAGACATGGCGCGAGTTGTGCGATTTCATGAGATCGGTGGACCCGAAGTCCTCAAGATTGAGGAGATCGAGATCCCTCCACCCGTGAATGATGAGACTCAGATTCGCATCCACGCGTTGGGACTCAACCGCGCCGACGCTATGTTTCGCAGCGGCCAGTATCTGGAAGAACCGGAGCTTCCCGCTCGACTGGGGTACGAGGCGGCGGGAACTGTTGCCGCGATTGGGACGGGCGTCCAGGGCTTCAAGATCGGCGATGCGGTCAGCACCATCCCAAGCTTCTCGCTGAACGCCTACGGGCTCTACGGCGACCTTGCGAATGTCCCGGTCCATGCCGTGACCCATTATCCCGCTTCGCTCTCTTGGGCCGAGGCGGCTGCGGTTTGGATGCAGTACCTGACCGCCTACGGAGCGCTCATCGACATTGCCGGTCTGAAGTCCGGCGAGACGGTCCTGATCCCCGCGGCATCGAGCAGCGTCGGCCTGGCGGCCATCCAGATGGCCAAGAAGGTCGGGGCGGTTCCGGTCGCCCTGACGCGCGGAGGGGCGAAGCGACAGGCCCTTATCGACGCGGGCGCGACTCACGTGATCGCCACCGACGAGCAGGACCTGGTCAAGGAGGTTCTCGGGATCACGGGAGGCAAAGGGGCCCGCGTCGTGTTCGACCCCGTCGGCGGCCCGACCATTGCAAAACTCGCCCGGGCAACGGCTCGTCTGGGCACCCTTTTCCTCTACGGTGCATTGAGTACGGAGCCGACTCCCCTGCCCGTGATGGAAGTCCTGGGCAAGTGGCTCACGATTCGCGGCTATGTGATGATGGAAATCACGGGCGATCCAAAACGTCTGGAACGAGGCAAGCAATTCGTTAACGAAGGACTCGCCGAAGGGAGCCTCAAGCCGATCATCGCCAAGACATTCCCGCTCGAGGAGATCGTCGAGGCCCACCGTTACCTGGAGTCGAACCAGCAGGTTGGAAAGATCGTTGTGACGGTCTGATGGTGGACGGCGGAAACAGGAGATCCGCCCAGATAACGTCCGATGGCTTCGGTTTTTTCGACGCCGATCGAACCCAATTCCGCGCCTACAAGCCTGATTGCCGTTGGACGGGAACTGGAAGATGGAGCTCGGGAACAGGTCCGAAGTGGCTAATCGTCTTCAGCCGCTGCCGATTGGGCGGACACGGAACCATACCATGATGGGACGTCTCGTTCCTTCGTGCTCTTTGGTTCCTTCGTGGTTGATTTCGTTTCCCTGCAAGAGAATCGAAGTCCGATCGCAGATTTGAACCACAAAGGGCACGAAGATCACGAAGGGGGATGCCGCTCTCCCGCCTGTCGATCGGTTTCCCATGCGAGCGCTCCATTCGAGTCCGTCCCTCGTAATCTTGTTGGTTTTGCATTCGCGACGCCTTGGGCCTGGTCGCGAGGGATCTCCGCGGCGGCGATCTGCGTGCCATCGCCGCGCAGGAATTCCTGGGATTTCGGCGACGGGAGACTGGTTTCCACTTCGGGGCGACTCCATAATGGGGATCGTCAACGGGGATTGTCTCGCATCCCTCCGGGCGGGGATGCGCTCGAGCCGTGTAGCGCTGCATTCCGTACGATGAAAGACAACTTGACCGGCAAGCTCTTGCTGGAAGCCTGCGACCAGAAACTCGTCGATGGCGTGCTCGCGCGCCAGACTCGAGCGATGGCCAAGGCGATCACGCTTCTCGAGTCTTCGCGGCGTGATCACCAGGCTCGCGCCGAGGCCGTGGTGGAGGCGATCTTGCCCTCGACGGGCCGGTCGATTCGCCTGGGGATCAGTGGTTCTCCGGGGTCGGGAAAGTCCACGTTCATCGAGGCCTTGGGTCTCTACCTCATCGGCCAGGGACACCGGGTCGCGGTCCTGGCGGTGGACCCCTCCAGCACGATCTCCGGGGGCTCGATCCTCGGCGACAAGACCCGGATGGAGCGGCTCTGCCAGGAACCAAACTCGTTCATCCGCCCGTCGCCCTCCCGCGGCTCGCTCGGCGGAGTGGGCGAGAAGACCCGCGAGGCGATGCTGGTGTGCGAGGCGGCCGGCTTCGACGTGATCCTGGTCGAGACCGTGGGGGTCGGCCAGTCGGAAACGACCGTCGCCGGCATGGTCAACGCGCTCGTGTTGCTCCAGCTTCCCAACGCCGGCGACGACTTGCAGGCAATCAAGAAAGGAATCGTCGAGCTGGCGGATATCATCGTCGTCACCAAGGCCGACATCGATCCCAAGGCGGCGGCCCTGGCGAAGCACCAGTTTGTGGGAGCCCTGTCCATGCTCCGCAGTGCGTCAGCCCACTGGCGGCCGCCGGTGGTTACACTGAGCGCGGTGGCGGGAACAGGCATCGATGCCTTCTGGGCAGAGATCGAACGCTTCCGCAGGGTGATGACCGAGAGCGGCGAGCTGGAGGCGAAGCGCCAGCGCCAGGCCGTGGACTGGATGTGGACGCTGATTGACAGCGGCCTCCGCGCCCGGTTCCGGCAACACCTCCAAGTCAGGCATAGCCTGGAGATGATCAGCCGCGCCGTGGCCGGAGGAGGCCAGACCCCGGCCGCCGCCGCTCACCGGCTGCTGGGATACCTGGACAGCACCGACTGAACTGCGGCACGCAGTCACGCGGTTGGTAAGAAATCGTCCCGCTTGGCACGCCTCCATGGCCCAGGATTGAAGAACTCCCGAATCGCCGAGGTGCCTCATGTACAGTATCATCCGCCAGCTTGATGAGAAGCGAGCGGCCGCCCGCATGGGCGGCGGCCAGAAGCGCATCGAAGCGCAACACGCCAAGGGCAAGCTCACCGCCCGGGAGCGTATCGAGCTCTTGCTCGACCCCGATTCCTTCGAGGAATGGGACATGTTCAAGGGGCACCGCTGCTACGACTTCGGCATGGCCAATCAGTCCGTGCCGGGCGACGGGGTGGTCACCGGCTATGGCACCATCAACGGCCGGATGGTGTTCGTCTTCAGCCAGGACTTCACGGTCTTCGGCGGCTCTTTGTCCGAAGCGCACGCCGAGAAGATCGGCAAGATCATGGACCACGCCCTGAAAGTCGGCGCGCCGGTGATCGGACTGAACGACTCGGGCGGCGCGAGGATTCAAGAGGGGGTCGCCTCGCTGGCCGGATACGCCGACGTGTTCGAGCGGAACGTCCTGGCCTCGGGCGTCATCCCCCAGATCTCCCTGATCATGGGCCCTTGCGCCGGTGGCGCGGTTTACTCGCCGGCGATGACCGATTTCATCTTCATGGTGAAAGACTCCTCGTACATGTTCGTGACCGGGCCCGAGGTGGTAAGGACTGTCACCCACGAGGAAGTGACCGCCGAGGAGCTGGGCGGCGCGATCACTCATACCACCAGGTCGGGAGTCGCCGACCTTGCCTTCGAGAACGATGTCGAGGCCCTGATGATGACCCGCCGCCTGTTCAGCTTCATCCCATCCAGCAACCAGGAAAAACCGCCAATCGTGCCCACCGAGGACACGGTCGACCGGATGGAGATGTCGCTGGACACCCTGGTGCCAGACAGTCCCAACAAGCCGTACGACATCAAGGAGTTGATCGTCAAGATCGTCGACGAGTCCGACTTCTTCGAGCTCATGCCCGACCACGCCAAGAACATCGTGATCGGCTTCGGGCGGATGAACGGGCAGACCGTGGGCCTGGTGGCCAACCAACCGCTGGTTCTGGCGGGCTGCCTCGACATCCGCAGCGCCATCAAGGCAGCGCGGTTCGTTCGCTTCTGCGACGCCTTCAACATCCCTATCGTGACGTTCGTGGACGTGCCCGGCTTCATGCCGGGGACTGCCCAGGAGTACGGCGGCATCATCAAGCATGGCGCCAAACTGCTCTACGCTTATGCCGAGTGCACCGTGCCCAAGGTCACGCTCATCACCCGCAAGGCCTACGGCGGGGCCTATGACGTGATGTCGTCCAAGCACCTGAGGGGCGACGTGAATTTCGCCTGGCCCTCCGCCGAGATCGCGGTCATGGGACCAAAGGGAGCGGTCGAGATCATCTTTCGCGAGGAAAAGAGCGATCCGGCGAAAATCACCGCCCGGGAGAAGGAATACAAGGAGAAGTTCGCCAACCCCTTCATCGCGGGCCATCGGGGCTTCATCGACGACGTGATCTTGCCTCACGAGACCAGAAAACGCATCTGCCGTTCGCTGGCAATGCTCAGAGAGAAGAAGCTGGAAAACCCGTGGCGCAAGCACGGCAACATTCCCCTTTGAAACAGCCGAACGGCGGCGGACGCGCGCGACACGGAGTGGTGTCATCGCCGATTGTCGGTCGCCGCTCGGTGATCTCAGCGCATCCGTAATGAATGACTTCCGAGGCAGCCATGTTCCAAAAAATCTTGATCGCCAACCGGGGTGAAATCGCCTGCCGCGTCATCAAGACGGCACGCAAGATGGGTATCCGCACCGTTGCCGTGTATTCGGAGGCCGATAAGAACGCGCGGCATGTCGAGCTGGCCGACGAGGCGGTTTGCATTGGCCCGGCTCCGTCCAAGGAATCGTACCTGGCGATGGACAGAATCATCGCCGCCTGCAAGCAGACCGGGGCCGAAGCGGTGCACCCGGGGTACGGCTTCCTCTCCGAGAACGAGGAGTTCTCCAGGAGGCTGGAGCAGGAAGGAATTGTCTTCATCGGGCCCAAACACGAATCAATCGCCGCGATGGGCGACAAGATCGCCTCCAAGAAGCTCGCCCGCGATGCCCGCGTGAACACGATCCCTGGCTACAACGATCCGATCGAGATGCCCGCGCATGCCGTGGAGATCGCCCGCAAGGTCGGCTATCCGGTGATGATCAAGGCCTCTGCCGGCGGCGGCGGTCGCGGCTTGCGCGTGGCCTGGAACGACAAGGAAGCGGCCGAGGGCTTCGCATCTTGCCGGACCGAGGCCAAGAACGCCTTCGGCGACGACCGGGTCTTCATCGAGAAGTTTGTCGAGGAGCCCAGGCACATCGAGATCCAGGTGCTCGGCGATGCGCACGGCAACGTGGTTTATCTCTGGGAACGCGAGTGCTCGATCCAGCGGCGGCACCAGAAGATCATCGAAGAGGCCCCCAGCCCATTTCTCGACGAGGCGACCCGCAGAGCCATGGGCGAGCAGGCCGTCGCCCTCGCCACGGCCGTGCGCTACCAGTCCGCCGGCACTGTCGAGTTCGTCGTCGGCAAGGACAAGAGCTTCTTCTTCCTGGAGATGAACACGCGTCTCCAGGTCGAGCACCCGGTCACCGAGTTGATCACCGGGCTCGACCTTGTCGAGCTCATGATCCGCGTCGCCGTCGGCGAAGCGCTTCCGTTCACTCAGGAGCAAATCCGCCGCGAGGGCTGGGCGATCGAGTGCCGGATCAACGCCGAGGACCCGTTCCGCAACTTTTTGCCCTCCACCGGCCGCCTCGTCCGCTTCATGCCGCCGGACCAACACCCTGGCGCTGTCCGGGTCGATACGGGCGTTTTCGAGGGGGACGAGATCTCCATCCATTATGATTCGATGATCGCCAAGCTCATCACTCACGGCGGGACCCGCGATCAGGCCATCGCCCGGATGCACGACGCACTGAACGGCTTCGTCATTCGCGGCATCTCGTCGAACCTCGCCTTCCAGGCTGCCCTCAGCCGGCATCCGCGGTTCATTGCCGGCGACTTCAACACGGGCTTCATCGCCGAAGAGTTCCCCAAGGGCT
>JBAUOX010000504.1:0-12057 GCA_049579985.1 Isosphaeraceae bacterium
CGGTGCAGGTAATCGGCCGTGAAGTCGGGGCCGAGGTAGGCCCCGTGGCCGTACACGGTGCCGAACTGCATCAGGCCGTAAGTGAGGAACTGCTCCTGCCCGTCGAGGATCTGCTGCCGAGTGAACAACACGTTGCCTGCCTCGTCCACGATTTTCTCGGGAATTGGCGCGTACTCCTGGTAGATCCGGATCGCCGAGAAGGTCAGGAGGGAGAACCCGATGATGAACGTCAGGATCGATCCCTGCAACCAGAGCGGCGAGACCGTCATGGGGCGGCGAGCTGTCATGCGCGTGGATCCTGTTTCAGGAGGTGAGCGGCTGGGAGCAATGCGAATCCGTGGGGAATCTGCGCGGGCTCGTTCCAGACGGATTCCAGAGCGGGAAGGTCGCACGACCTCAGCACGATAGACGAATCCGGGGCGATGGGCCCTACATTATGGCAAGCGTCCTTTTTCCCGGCAACACAATACAGAAATCGTTAATTGGATGTCAAGATCCGGATATCCACATTTTCGCCCCTGCCGGTTGCTAGCCCGGCGGGCAGGTGAAGCCGCGACCGCCGTAGTCTTCGTTCTTGATGTCGATCACGATCGCGGCTCACTCCCCGCCGTTGGGATTCTGGCCATTTTCCTCGATCGGCTCAACGCGAGCTTGCCCGCCGAGGGAAGTGATCAAGGCGACGTCCACGATTTCCCACCCGCCGCCAGGCACAATAAACACGGCGATACGCGGGGTGTCTGGATGCCAGGCCACCGCGTTGGGGTGGGTGACCTGAATTTCGCAGCCGTCCGCCATGCGAACGTGGAACGGTTGGTCGCAGGGAAGCCAACTGCCGTACGTGGTCCAAGTCAAGAAATAGGCGAGTGGTTCATCCTGAGGAACCCGCCCCACATCACGAGACATTGGAGTGTCCTATCTCATCCGAAGTCGCTTGGTCAAACTTGTGTGTCGCATGACGGCCAAGCACTGGAAATGCGACAAGCCTGAAGCGCAAGCGAAGGTTAAGAATTCATTTAACCCCATCGGACCCTTCCCCACAAGTCTCAACAGTCAGGCGGTAGGCCGAAACGACCTTGATACAAATGCCCCTTCGCTTGCGCTTCAGGCTTGTGAGCCCGGGGACCGACCCCGGAAAAGTTATTGTTTCCCAGCAGCCCGGGAACTCAGTGATCCGGCGCCGGTGACTTCTTGATGAACTCGAGTGCATGGTCGATGAGGATCTCGCCGGTCAATTCGCCCAGCGAGGTCCGCGAGATGTAGTCGTAGCGGGGGAAGGAATGGAAATCGACCTTCGTCAGGATGTAGCCGAAAGCGTCGTTGGTCAGGCCGAAGAGGAGGTTCTGCGTCCCGTGCATCTTCCGCTTAAGGTAGAAGCCGATATTGGGCAGGGCCTCGCCGGGGATGGTCAAGATCTGCGCGGTGCCCAGGTTCACCAGGTTGATCCGCGCGGTGATCGATCGATCGTCGTTGTGCGGGTGCTTCAGGGGCGAGCCCGTGACCACGGCCCACATCGCGTCTGATTCGACGGGAAACCGCACGGCCAGCGAATCGCAGAAGAGGGTCGGGTCCTTCTGTTCGGGCGCGTCGTTGACAATTCGCAGGGCCTCGCCGGCCATCAGCTTGCCGATTCGCACGCACTCCTCCCAGCTTCGGGCATCGTGCCAGTAGCCGCGCTGGGTGTCCTTGGGCTGGTCGAGGTTGCGGTTATCGGCCGTCACCATGCCCCCCTGGGCGCTGTTCATGAACAGGCCCATGCCGCCGGTTTGTGCCTCGAGCTGCTCGTACAGCGGGCCGACCAGGTCGGGGCTGCAGATCCCGATGGCGTTCCCGAGCACTTCCGGATGGACGGCGTAGTTGACCAGCGTGGCGATGGTCTTGCCTTGCGGACTTGTCGCCTGGATCACGTTCATGCGCCGGTCGTAGAGGTCAGGTGCGTAGTAGTTGTAGGCGATCTTGCCCTGGGCCTCGCCGGTGGCGATCTTGATCCATGCGGGCTGGAGGCGGTCGTTGGCCTCGTTGATCGCGAGGGCGGTCCGGTCGCAGACGAGATCGAGGTACCCGAGGTCGCCGGTGTGTCCCCCCTTGCCGTCGGGGAAGGCGTAGCATTCCGGAGCGCTATGGGTGTGGGTCGAGCCGATCAGGATGTTCGCGGCGGGGATCCGGTTGACCTTGGCGCGCACCCGGTCGCCCAGGACCGAGGGGAACCCCAGCAGATCGAGCGACACGATGGCCACGGAAACTTCGGCCTTGCGAATGACGATCGCCCGGGCCGTCAGCTCCCCGCGTTTCTCGCTCGCCGGCTTCGGCACCCCCATCCCGCCCGAGATCGGTAGCAGCGGATCGGGCGTGATGACTCTGTACGCCGCGCCGACCTGGATCTCGGCGTGAGCCCGGGCTGCCTGCAAGAACATCCAGACGCATAGGCAAAGAAGGGGAAACCGTCGTACCATGGTCGTTATCTCCGGAACGGGCTGCATTGCTCTTGGGCGACCATCTTACGGCCTGCCGCGCCAGGTTCCATCGGGGAGAACGGGAAAATGGATAGCGGTGGCGGGATCGACGGTCCGCAAGAGATTGTCCGTCCCGTCGCTTCTGGCCAGAGTGCCACGGTGCGATTGCGGGTGCTCGGCCGGGTGCAGGGCGTCGGCTTCCGGCCCTTCGTAGTGTGGCTGGCCGTGCGCGTGGGCTTAGCCGGCTGGATCAAGAAAACCCCCGAGGGGGTGGTCATCCACATCGAGGGCCCCGACGAGCGGCTGGAGCGTGAGCTTCCTCCGGCCGCCGAAATTCATGCGGTCACCGTCGAGGAAGAGCCAGGGGAAAGTTGTGCCGGGTTCTCGATCCGGCCCAGCGAGTGGGTCGATGAAGCGCCCGGGGGCGGTGGCAATCTCCAGGTTCGCGTGGTGATCACGCCGACGACAGAGCGATTGTGGCGGAAGGCGGCGAGAACCTTGGCTTTGGCGGCACGGGCTTGGTGCAGGGTGGTTTCGTTCATGGTCCTCGTCCCTTCTCGACCAGGCGGCCGGAATGCGGCGTCGGGCATCAGTATTACGCCGGCAACAAAGTAGGTCAGGCTTTCGGGTCGTATGCCAGGATCATTGAATGAGGACTCGGGCGCCGAAATCTCGGCGCTGTTGAGTCCATGACCTTAAAGAACCTTAGACGATCCGGCCGGTTCCCGGGTCGCTGGGTGAGACTCTGCAAAATCAGCCCGTTCACTAACCCTGTGACACGACCAAAGTGCCGAAAAGAAATGAGTCGAATGAATTCCAGACCCTTTAACTCTTCAGATATACACTAACTGCGTAACTTCTATTGGAATCTGGAATGCCTCTTGGGTTGCGGCGTCAGCCGCGCTATGGAGGTCCTTTCAAGGACGCCCCGGGTACGTGGCAGCGACCGTGACCACCGTAATGGATCAGGCTGCGTGAGTGGTGGCGACAAAGCCGTGGAAGACCCCATTGGCGTCCGAGTAGAACCCCGTAATCTCGCCCGAGTTGCTGATCCCGGTGATCTGGGTCACCTCCACACCGTTGCTGAACGCCGCATTGGGGTCATCCAGGAAAGTGTACTTCCCGGTATGGGTGTTGTAAATGAAGCCATGCTGACTGCCGGTGGAGTCGCCGTAGTAGCCGACCGCGATGCCGAAGTCGTTGATCCCAAGGATCTGGGAGAACACAAAGGTGGCGCCGGGTTCCCCCGGGACGGCTGGGATGGTCGGGTCCGCGACTGCGGTGAGGGTGCCCTTCGCTACAGCGCTCTTCCTCGCAATGAAGCCGTGGTCCTGGCGATCCGTGCCGACGTAGAACCCAACCACCAGGTCGGCGTTGTTAACGCCCTGGGCGAACACGGTGTTCGGTCCCGAAGGGGCATTGATCGTGAGAAAAGACGTGCCTCCATGAACCAGGACAAACCCCGGTGTCGCGGTCGAGGTGACGAACTGACCGACGATGTTCACCCGGTCGTTGATCCCTAAGGCGACCGCGGACGAGCCGCCGTTGGGGATGAAGGTCCTCAGCACGCCGTGGCGATTGAGGGAGAAAGCGTTCCCGTGCCCATCGGTCCCCACGACGGTACCGGTGGAGTTGATCCCCAAGGCCATTGCGGTCGTCGATCCGTTAATGTTCACGAGCCTGGCCTTCGTGGTCTCCGGGGGATTGGCGGTGAAGTTCGTCAAGGTTGTCCCATCGTTGGCAATCGTAAACCCAACGACGGTGGTCGAATTCGCAATCCCGTTCACCATGGTCCCGGTGCCCGCGAGGTTGCCCGCGTTCGGGCCGTCGAAATTGGTAAATCGATAGCCGCGAGAGCTGACGGTATTCACGATCGTGATGCTCGGGCTGCTGGCCTGCGGCTGATTGCTGTCGTGTTTCGCGGCAATGACGTCCGCGGAGACGCGCACTTCGTGAGCGTGATGCGGCAACCCGGCACTGAGCAGGGCTCGTTCTTCTAACGAATCCAGAGAAGGACGGAGATCACGGCGGCGCGACGAACGAAGTCTCTCGAACATGGAACATCTCCTGGCCTGGGCGAGAATCCAGGCACACCACGATCACGGTTCAAGAGCCCCCCACGAGGCGGCGGGCCATGGTAAAATGGGAACCTCAGCAAAGAATTATGCGCGCTAGATTGCGAAATGAGAGATCAAGGACCGCATCTTTTCTCGTTTCTTGCAAAGTCGCCGTCGCGGGCGAGGCCCGGGACCACCCGGCCGGGAATCGTGGGGCGTGGAGCGTGAGGCGCGGATCGGGCGTGATGACTCTCGACGCCGCGCCGACCTGGATCTCGGCGTGAGCCCGAGCTGCCTGCAAGAACGCACAGAAGCATAGGCAGAGCGTGGAAAAACGTCGTACCATGGTCGTTGTCTCCGGAACACGGCTGCATTTCTCTTCGGCGACCATCTACGGGCTGCCGCGTCAGGTTCCATCGGGGAGAACTGGAAAATGGTCGACGGCGGCGGGATTGACGGCCCGGAATCGGCTGGCGGTCCATCCGCCCCCGCGGGCTTCGCCGCGGTGCGGATGTGTTTGCTGGGTCGGGTGCAGGGCGTCGGCTTCCGGCCGTTCGTGGTTCGGCTGGCCACGGGGCTTGGGCTGGCCGGCTGGGTCAGGAACACGCCCGACGGGGTCGTCATTCACCTCGAGGGACCCGTGGATCGGCTCGCCGCTTTTCGCGAGCGCGTGGTGCGCGAGATTCCCCCGGCGGCCGAGATTCACGCGATCATTGTCGAAGAAGAGCCAGGGGAGGGTTGTGTCGGGTTCTCCATCCGGCCGAGCGAGCGGGTCAAGGACGCGGCGGGAGCTGGCGCGATTCCGCATGTTCGCGTGGTGATCACGCCTGACCTGGCGGTCTGTCCGGCATGTCTCGCCGAGTTTGATTCGGACGACGACCGCCGCCACGGCTTCGCGCTGTCGGGCTGCACGGACTGCGGTCCGAGGTTCAGCTTCCAGACTTCGGCACCGTTCGACCGCGAGCGAACCACGATGGTCGATTTCCCTCCCTGCCCGGAGTGCCTGCGCGAATATACCGACCCGTCCGACCGCCGGTTCCACGCCCAGAACATCGCTTGCCCGCGGTGCGGCCCGCGGATCCGTCTGGAGATGAGCGGCGACTTCGGTGCCATGCCGCATTGGGGATATCCCAGTGCAAACTCCACGGATTTGCCGGTCCTCGAACAGGCGTCCTGCATGCTGCGGGATGGCAAGATCCTGGCTGTGAAGGGCGTGGGCGGCTTTCATCTTCTTTGCGACGCAACCTCGGCGCAGGCCGTTCGCAAACTTCGCCAGCGCAAACGCCGTGATCGCAAGCCGCTGGCCGTTCTCTTCCTGGATGTGGGGCAGGTCTCAGGCCACGCCGAGGTCGATGAAGCGGCCCGAGCGGCCCTTCTCGGCGCCGACTCGCCGATTGTGTTGCTCAGGCGCCGGGCCGGCTCGACGCTGGCCGATGACGTCGCACCCGGGCTCTCGACGGTGGGAGCTTTTCTCGCCTATACGCCGCTCCATCGGGCCCTGGTGCGGATGGTGAACCGTCCCCTGGTTGCCACCAGCGGCAATGCGAGCGACGAGCCGATGCCCATCGACAACGACGCGGCCCGCGCCGAGCTCGGCCAGATCGCCGATGCGTTCCTGGTCCACAATCGCCGGATTCTTCGGCATGCCGATGACAGTCTGGTCCGGAACATCGGTGGCAGGCCGGTGCCGATCCGGATCGGCCGCGGGTTGGCCCCCGTCCGGATCGAGCTGCCGATCGAGCCGCCTGCGCTGCTGGCGACCGGCGGGCATCTGAAAGCGGCGGTCGCATTCACCCGGGGCCGCGAGCTCTTCCTGGGGCAGCACATCGGCGATCTGGACACGCCCGGTGCGCGCGGGCGCTATGTCGAAAACGTTGCCGACCTGGCCAGGCTGTTCGGCGTCGAGCCCACACGAATCGTGCACGACGCCCATCCCGACTACTTCACGACGCGCTACGCGGAGGAACGGGGATTGCCCTGTCTTGTTGTCCAGCATCATCACGCCCACATCATGGCCTGCCTTGCCGAGCACGGCGAGCACGGTCCCGCGCTGGGGATTGCGTGGGACGGCACGGGCTACGGTGATGATGGCACGATCTGGGGCGGCGAGTTCCTGAAAGTGGATGGACCGAATTACCGCAGGGTCGGATCGCTCTGGCCGTTCGCTCTTGTTGGCGGCGACCGCGCCGCCCGCGAGCCGCGCCGTTCGGCCGCGGGTGTCTGCTTCGCGGCGAGCGAGATGATTCCGGGCGAGCTGGATTTCTCGGCCGCCGAGCATGCGCTGCTGCTCTCGGCGCTGCGATCGCCGCGGGCCTCGATGGTCACGACGAGCGCGGGCCGGCTGTTCGACGCCTGGGCGGCGCTGCTGGGCATCGCGCACCACTCGGCTTACGAAGCCGAGGCGGCCATGCGGTTCGAGGACCTGGCTGACCGGTCGGAGCAGGGGGCCTTCGAGGTCTCGATCGTCGATCATTCAGGTGCCGGCGAATCCCCGGTGCACCGCCTGGACTGGCGACCCTGGGTGGCCGAGACCAGGCGGCGGCTGGCTCAGGGGCACAGCCCCTCGAGACTGGCGGCCTGCTTTCACAACGCGCTGGCGGTGGGTTGTCTGCATATAGCCCGGCGCGCCGGCCTGGAAACGATCGTGCTGGGCGGCGGCTGCTTTCAGAATCGGCTGCTGACAGAGCGCGTGACCGACTTGCTGGTGCGCGATGGTTTTCGGGTTCTCACACATCGCCGTGTGCCTCCCGGCGACGGCGGCCTGGCCGTCGGCCAGATCTGGGCGGCGACGTTGCACCTTGCTTCAGGATGAGATCGGAGCGAAACCAGCCCGGGATCATCGGATAAGCGGTCCGATCAACGATGCGCGGGGATTCAGACTTGCCGGACTTGGCAGGCGCGTCAGCCGCTGCCTTCTCCTGCTTGCGTCGCCGCCGTTTCCCCAGCCAGCCAGCCGGTGCTCCAGGCGGCCTGGAAGTTGTAGCCGCCAATCAGGCCGTCGAGGTCAAGGACCTCGCCGGCGAAGTGAAGACCCGGCACGATGCGGCTCTCCAGGGTGCGGGCATCGACCTCGTCCAGCGCGATGCCGCCACTGGTCACCTCGGCCTTCTCGAATCCGAGCGTGCCACGAATGGGCAACGCCAGCGCCTTGAGTGCGGAGACCAGGCGGACCCGTTCGGGGCGCGACAGGTCGGGGCCAAGCCGGCCGCGAGGAACCTGGGCGGCTTCCATGAGGCATTCAGCCAGACGGTGGGGCAGGTCCGCGGAGAGAATCGAAGCAACTCCCACCCGGCCCTGGCGGCACGCGGCCTGGAGTTTTTCATTGAGTTCTTCACGTGCGGTCGAAGGAAAGACGTCCAACCGGAGTTCGAGCGCGTCGGGCCCGTCATGGCGAGCGACGGCCCGGCTGACGTCAAGAATCGCCGGGCCGCTCAGGCCGAAATGGGTGAAAAGGATTGCCTCGCGACGCTGCTGGAGCGTTTGGCCGGTGGCAGTCTGCACCGAGGCGACCACGTCGGGGAGGCTCAGTCCACGCAGCGAGGCCACCCACTCGGGCTCGACTCGAATCGGAACCAGGGCAGGCCGGGTCTCGATCACCGTGTGGCCGAACTCCCGGGCGATGCCGTAGCCGTCGCCCGTGGTTCCACAGCCGGGATAAGACCTCCCGCCGACGGCCAGAATCACACGGCGAGCCCTGAGCGCCGAATCGGCAAGAGCGATCGTGAATCCGTGGATCAAACCGGCTCTGCTGTCGATCCGCTCGATCGACCGAACGGGGCTCTGGCCGCGCAGCACTGCCCCACTGCAAGCGAGCCTGCGGACGATCGCCTCCAGGACGTCCCCGGCCCGATCGGACACCGGGAAGATCTTGCCGTTGCCCTCGATCTTGGTCGCGACTCCCTCCGCCTCGAACATGCGGACTGTCTGATCGACGTCGAAGTGCCGCAGTGCCGGGCCCAGGAACGCACCGCCGGTTCCGAAGGCGGCCTGAATGGCCCGGCTGCCCCGGCACCAGGAAGGATTGAAGGCCGGGTCGATTGGCCCCGAGACAGCCTCCAGCCGGCGCAGGCCGCGGGCATTGGTGATATTGCACCGGGTCCCGCCGGACATCAAGATCTTGACCCCGGCGCGGCGGTTCTTCTCCAGTACGATCACCCGTGCACCGCACTGGGCGGCCCGGATGCCGGCGAACAGGCCCGCGGCCCCCGCCCCCAGCACGGCCACGTCAAAATCGTACCGCCGACTGGAATCCGCGTCGTCCACGAACCATCCTCCCCGGCTCTTGAACATGATACCAGGAGCCGGAATGGTCCGTCAGCGAGCCGGGTGCCCGAGCCGAGCGTTACATGACAGTGAAGTAGTTCGCCACGGCAAAGTCGAAGTACTCGGGCTTCATCTGCAAAGGCAAGTCGTTATAGATGCAGTAGTTTCGGACCTGGAGCAGGAGATCGCGCGGCTGGCAACAGCGGAAGGGGCGCTTGGACCGCTTGTAGTGGCGGTCGAGCAGGTGCTCGATCGCCTCCCGGTCGATCGCCTCGAAGCCCAGCTTGGGCGCGAACATCTCGATCATCTGGCGGAATTCCGCTTCCGACGGATCGGCCGCGTGAATCTTGTAGGGAATACGTCGCAAGAAGGCCTCGTCCACCAGTTGCTTGGGCTCGAGATTGGTCGAGAAGATGATGAGCTGGTCGAACGGCACACGGACCTTCTTGCCGTTGGCAAGACTGAGGAAGTCATAGCGTTTTTCCAGGGGCACGATCCAGCGGTTGAGCAACTCGACGGGCTGCATTCGCTGGCGCCCGAAGTCGTCAATGAGAAAGCTTCCCAGGTTGCTCTTCATTTGCAGCGGCGCCTCGCTGAGCTTGGTCACCGGATCGTAGCGGATTTCCAGGTCCTCCATTCGCAGCTCGCCGCCAGCGACGATCGTTGGCCGCCGGATGTGCACCCAGCGGCGATCGTGGTCCGTGCAGTCGAGCAGGCCGCCGGAGCTCGATTCCTCGATTGGCTCATGGTTGGCCATGTCGAACAACATGATCAACTGGCCTTCAATGCAAAGAACTCTGGGAATCCAGACGCTCGTGCCGAAGCAGCGGGTGATTCGTTCGGCAATGCTGGTCTTGCCGTTGCCGGGGAACCCATAAAGGAAAAGGCCGCGGCCCGAGTTGATGGCCGGGCCGAGCATGTCAAAAGTCCGCTCGGAGATCAGCAGATCGGCAAAGGCGCGCCGCAAATCCTCCTCCTTGGGGTGCTCGGTCGCGATCGTCTGGGCCGAGATCGAATCCAGGTAGTCCTCGAACGGTACGGGAGCCGTTCCCACATAAGTGCATTCGTCCAGGTAGATCTTGGCCCGGGCACGGCCATTGTCCGTCAGCGAGTAAATGAAGTCGCTGGCCGCTCCCATGCTTGTGTAGTTGACGATCTGCTGGTTCTTGAGCTGCCGCAGAAACTCCGGAAACGGGCCGAAGGGCAGGCCCAGCTCGGCAGAGATCCGCCGGCCCGAGGCAGTGCCCAGGTTCAAGAGAAACTTGAGGACCAGGCCCTCGACCATCGCATGGCTCAGACCCGCTTCCTCAAACGTGTTGACTACCCGGGGATGGAACGCCGGGCGGCCATTCGAATTCTTGAGATCCAGGAGCGGTGGAAGCACCGAGGGGGCTGACAGACTCACGTCGCGAGACTCCCTTGTGACCCGGTCACCCTCCGGCGAGCCGGGTCCGGCTCGACCGCGGAGAGACACCGCGCGCAAACCTACGTCGCAGGTCCGGAAACGTCAAACCGAGGCACCAACGCCAGTTGACACGAGACCGTTCGCTAGCTGATTGGCCAGGACAGCGGCCGAAGCTGGAAAGTCGATCTCCACTCGCCTTCGAGTTGGTTCGAGCGGTTCGATCCGAATCTGCCAGGCGTCGACCGGAAGCAGCGCCCGCACGCGGTCGGCCCACTCGACCAGGCAAACCCCTCCGGCGCTCCAGTAATCGGCCACGCCAAGGTCCTCGAACTCCCGGGGCGACTCCAGGCGAAAGACGTCGAAGTGATAAACAGGAATCCGTCCTTCGTACTCATGGATCAGGACAAAAGTCGGACTGGCGATCGCGCCCGGATCGACTCCCAGAGACTCGGCTACGGCCCGGACCAGCCGGGTCTTGCCGGCGCCCAGGGGACCGATCAAGCCGATCACGCAACCGGGATCGCAGACATCGGCCAGGGCCTGCCCCAGCCGCTCGGTCTCCTCCTCGGAGTCGAGCTCGATCAAGAGGCCGGCATCGGTTCGAGCGACGTTCATGAGGCTGTAGGTCCCGTCGATTCAAGGTCCGCCGACAGAAGCACGATTCCGAAAATGATCAAAGCCGCGCGGTTCCAACGGCAACACGACCTCGCCGGACCTGCGCAGCCGCAGCCCCGGCTCGGCCGTGATCTCACCCACGCGATAGACACGGACCGGTTCTGGCGGCCGGGCAAGAAGCCTGCGTGCACGTTCGGCGGAAAGCACGACGCAGAGCTCGAAATCTTCGCCATCGTGGAGAGCATGGTCGAGCGCGGGAATGCCGTCGGTCCGGGACTGGTCAATCGCATCAGGGTGGATCGGGATCTCGTCGGCGTCCAGGATCGCTCCCAGCCCTCCGCTCTCCTCGAGAATATGATTCAGGTCGGACGAGAGTCCGTCGGAGATGTCGATCATGGCATGAAGCCGCTCCGCACCGCAGATCGCCAGCGCTTCCTTGATGCGTGGCTCGGGACGGAGATGCCTTCCCCTCCAGAGGCTTCCTCCCAGCGGCCCCGTGACCACGATCACGTCGCCGGGCCGGGCTCCTGAGCGGCGTACCGCTCCCGCCGGGCTGGTCTCGCCCAGCAGTGCCACGTTCACCACCAGCGGCCCATCCCATGCGTTGGTGTCTCCGCCGACCAGGTCGACTTCGAACCGGTCGGCCATCCTTTTGAGACCGGCACTTAGCCCCTGGCCGATCAGCACCGCATTGGCGCGGGGCAAGGCCACCGAGACCACGGCAGCACGGGGCAGCCCCGCCATGGCCGCTATATCTGAGAGGTTCACGCCCATGGCCTTGTAGCCAACCGCCTCGGCCCCGTCGCTCGCGAGCCGGAAGTGGCGGCCGTCCATCAGCATGTCGGTTGTGACCAGGAGCCGAGATCCCGCGGAGACATCGAGAATCGCGCAGTCGTCGCCAATGCCCAGCACCGTCCCCTGGTGCGGACGCCCCGACTGCTGCCGGCGAATCCAGTCGATCAGGCCAAATTCGCCGAGAGGGGGAGTGGGCTGCATGGTTGCACCAGGATCAGGAATTGACTCAGCGAGCGTTTCGTCCCGCAAGGAAAGCCCGCACTGCCTGGGCCGTCGCGTTCTCGAGCAGCTCGGAGGCCCGCTCGATGGCCTCGTCGATGGGAACGGGACCGGGGCAGATGCTGAAGTAAGCGTCAACACCCTGTTCCAGGACGGCCTCGGCACCCGGCCCGATCGATCCGGCAACGGCCAGGGTTGGACATCTCAGCGAGTGCGCCAGGCGGGCCACACCGACGGCTGTCTTGCCGAAGGC